>CAZWRD010000212.1:0-4033 GCA_964636105.1 uncultured Bacteroides sp. | reverse complement strand
AGTAGTTGTTCCTGAAATACTTCCTGCATTTGCTGGAAAAACCGACCATGAATAGGATGTCGCATTTGAACTTCCTGTTGTTGTATAATTTGTGTTGATATTGTTTTCACATAAAATTGTTGAACCATTTGGTGTTGCAGGTTTAAGAGGCAAAGAGTTTATGGTAACTGTCAAACTATCAGAAGAAACTGAATTACCACAAGTATTAATACCAATAACGCTGACTTTGGCAGTTCCTGTAAAATTATTTGTCCAGTCCACAGTTGCAGAAGTATTTGTACCTGTGATACTTCCGGCAGATGCAGGATAAATACTCCAAAGGTAAGAAGTTGCATTAGAACTTCCGCCAGTTGTGTAATTGGTATTGGCATTGTTTTCGCAAAGTGAAATTGAACCGCTTGGCGTAGCAGGTTTAGAAGGTAAAGGGTTGATATTAACTACTAAAGTATCTGAACTGATGCTGTTTCCGCAAAAATTGACACCTTTTACAGTAACTTTGATTATACCTGAAAAATTAGTATTCCAGCTTAGGCTTGAATTTACTGTGTTACCTGAGATATTAACGTTTGTTGATGGCGAAGCACTCCATAAATAGGATGTTGCATTCGTGCTTCCGGTTGTAAAGTAAAAAGTAGCAGCACTTCCTTGGCATAATGTTGTTGAACCATTTGGTATTCCTGGTTTTAATGGTAATGGATTTATAGTAACTTCTAATGTATCGGAAATCACACCTGTTCCGCAAGCATTATTTCCTTTCACTGTAATTTTTGCAATTCCTGTAAATGTATTATTCCAATCAATAGTCATAGAAGTAGTTGTACCTGAAATATTTCCAGCAGAAGATGGATAAATTGACCATGAGTAGGATGTAGCATTTGAACTTCCTGTTGTAGAATAAATTGAGTTAGCATTGTTTTCACACAAATATGTTGAACCAGTTGGTGTTGCAGGTTTTGATGGCAAAGGACTGATATTTACTGTTAAAGAATCAGAAGAAATACTGTTTCCGCAGTTGTTAATAGCTTTTACAGAAATTTTAGCGATACCACTGTAAGTATCTGTCCAGTTAATACTTACTGTGTTGGTGTTTTCAGAAATAACTCCGGCATTTGCAGGATAAATACTCCATAAAAACCCTCCGTTGCTAATAGATGAAGTAGAATAACTGCTGTTTGAAGCATTTTGGCACATTGAAGTTAAGCCAGATGGTGTATTGGGTTTTTGCGGAAATGGATTTATTGTAATTGTTAGTGTATCAGATGATAAACTACTACCACAATTATTTACAGCTTTAACGCTGATTTTTGCTGTTCCTGTAAATGTATTGTTCCAATCGAAAGTGGCTGAGGTTGAATTGTTTGTAATAACAGCTGCATTTGCTGGTGAAACAGTCCAGATGTAAGAAATGGCATTTGCAGTAGCAGTTATGGTATAATCGGTGTTCATATTATTTTCGCACAGCAAACTTGAACCTGTTGGGGTTAGCGGTTTATCAGGTAAATTGCCGATAATCAGATTGCTACCGTTATCGCTGCCAATAACACTGGGATTTGAACTTACTACTCTGATTCTGTATGTATTACCACTCGATATATTTATCGGAATCATTGCATTGATACTTCCTGAATTTAAAGCTGTTAAAGTGCCAATATCAGTAGGATTTCCAAAGTTTCCATTCGCATCTGACAATTGTGCTGTAAAAATATTTCCATTAGCTAATACAGAAGATGCTGTAAACGGAACAGAGATATTTTGTCCTGCACAAAGTGAATTACTGCTTAAAGAAGACGTTGAAATACTGATATTCCCAAAAAGTTTGATATTGCCGTTTATCAGATTTGCAACAATGCTGTTGTAATTGCTGTGTATAAACTCAATAGTAACCGGATTGCTTGAAAAACTTACATTGGTTTGGCTTCCTGGATTTCCGATTAAATTGAATTTCATAGAAAAAATGATTGTTGAATCTGCCAATGTTTGCCCTGTAAGATTGGCATCATACCACGAGAAACTAAGTTTTCCACTTGAGGTAAGTGAGGTTCCAAAATTGCTAATATCCAAACTATTAAGACCAAACTGCTGAACTGAGACAAACGTTGCCACACTTGTATCGAAAACGATAGTTCCTTGCATCGAAAGGATATTGATGAAATCTTTAACCCTTACTGGCAGAATTACCTGGCCTCCATTTACTCCGTTTACACTGTCAATCTTCATTGTTAAATTTGTAGGAACCGGAGTAGATGTTATTTTAATTACACCTGGATTTGAAATTATGGCAACTGTATTTAATGACGAATTAATAAATTCAAGAGAAACGGGACTTCCAGTAAAGGCAACAGATGTTTGTTGTCCGGCATTCCCAACCAAGGTGAATTTAATTTTAAAAATTGCCGTGGAATCAGGCAGATTTTGACCACTTAATGTGGCATCAGACCATGAAAACATTAATTTCCCGTTATTTACCTGTGAAGTGCCAAAGTCAGACATTGTCATACCAGGAAGTCCGATTTGTTCAATCCCAACAAAACTAGCTACATTCTGATTAAAACTTATGCTTCCCTGTGCCGATACAATCTGGTTGAATTGTTTAACTTTTATTGGCATTATTACCTGCGAGCCACTCAAACCACTCAAAGAATCAGCAAACAGAGTCAGATTATTTTGTTGCGTTCCTGTCGGAATCTGAATTTTTCCAGAAGTAGATGTAACAGTTACAGTATTAAATGATGTATTTACAAATTCGATGGTTGTTGGACTGTTTGTTAAAGAAATAGCAGTTTGCTGACCTGCATTCCCGATTACATCAAATTTAATGGAAAACAATATAGATGAATCAGCTAGACTTACACCATTCAAATTTGCATCGCTCCATGAGAATACTAATTTTCCGGAACTTATTTGATTCAATCCGAAATTGCCGATATTCATCCCACTAACACCAAATTGTGTAATTGCAGAATAGGTTGCAACTGCCGGATTAAAACTTATAGTTCCCTGTGCTGAAACGATATTCTGAAAATTCTTAACTCTAACAGCAACAATTACCTGTGCTCCGTTTGAGGCACTTACACTGTCAATTTTTACAATAACATTATTGGCTTTCAATGAAGAAGCCAATAATGTTGTAAATAAGATGCAAGTTGCTAAAATAATTTTTACTAATTTATTCATTGTTATATATATTTCTGATTAGTAATTTGTTATCGTGTAATCAACATTTTTTTGTAGGTAGAATAATTGCCTGCCCTCATTTGCAAGTAATAAGTTCCTGCACTTAATTTAGTGCCTGATTTATCTTTGGCATTAATTGTCAGTTTATTGTTACCCGCAGTAAAATCCTTTGAAATGCTATTTACTAATTCACCTAAGGTGTTGTAAATGTTAAAGATAACGTTTTCGTCTTTTGGTAAATTGAAATGAATTTCTGTTTGATCTTTAAATGGATTCGGATTGTTTTGTAATAATTGATATCCAGTTTGTGATAACCCTGAAATGCCTAATCCATTGCCGATTATAATGTTTGATGCAGTATATCCATTAATTAATAATGGATAAAGCAAATAATTAAATGCCTCTGCTTTTGTAATAGATGAATTGAATGTAAAAGTTTGATTTTGTGTAGAATTACTTATAACTCTAAAACTTAACTCAAATACAATACTTCCATCATTTAGACTTATTCCATTTTGTATTTCGGAGCTCCACATAACTGCCAGTTTTCCATTAGAAATTTGTTGATTACCATAGAAATTCTCTAAAGCAATATTGTTTACATTCTGCAATTCAAAAGCTGATGCATCCCAATTTAATGTAAACTGATATCCGCTTATATTCTGGAAATCTTTAACTTTAACAGGAACTGTAATTATATCGCCAATGTTAACATTTTGGCCTTCAGTATAGAACGAAATTTCCCCAACACTTGATTTAGAAATTGTATTGTTCCAACTATTATTTACATCACCAAGTTTAATGCCAATAAAGTCGAGATTATTAAGTTGAGTAGCATTTGTAACTGTTTTATTTTCTG
>CAZWRD010000211.1:0-4045 GCA_964636105.1 uncultured Bacteroides sp. | reverse complement strand
AAAGTGCGCTTCTTGTCGGTACTTGAAATAGGCAGGCGTTGCAAGATAAAACTCCTCCTCATCCATGCCTATTTTGGCTGCCTGCCTTAACAGGTCGTGCCAATTGATTCTTACGCCCGTTTCTGCTTTGTCGGCTTCGCCGGGCTGTTCGCGTTTCCCGCGTCCGTCTGTGGGAATGAATCCTGAAACATCTGCATCATTTCAGCTATGGATTCATTATCCAACCAGTCCGCAAGATCATCCTCCGTGAAGTCGGGCAACTTCTTGAATTGCCTGTAACCGCACGTGATGCCCGCATAGATAAGGTCTGCCACCACCGACAATCGGGGCGCTCCGCCGGACATCGTTTGAAAGTCCTCTATAGCGGATCGCCCCGTTTTGCGTTCGTATTGAATGAGAGCGCCCATGCCAAATTTGACAGGGTGCATTTTGCCGTTTAACTTGATTTGCGACATTTAGTGATGATTGATGTGATAAAAAGGATTATTAGGAAATGGTTGTCTGTGCGAGCGCTCCGGTTCCCTGAAACTCTGCGGAGAATGTCACCGCCTCATCGTTACCGGAGGACTGGATTTGCAGGGATGATATGTACGCATTACCTGTGTACTTCTCTTCTCCCACAGTTCCCGTTTGGAAAACAAGCGCTACCGATGTCTGACCGCTCCATGCGTCAAACAGTTCCTCTACGCCATTGGTAGCGGCAAAGTCCACGTTTCCGGTTACGGATGCTGTCCATGACTTCGCACCTGGTAGAAACTCTGAAACCGCGCTGCTGTCTTTGCAGGTGGTTTCAAACATATTGGTGGACATTGAGATGGAAGCATCTACCTGACAGGTCAAGGCGGCAGGCGTTGCTCCTGTGTAGAGCTTCATGTTCTTTGCTAATACTGTAGCCATTGTTAATCGTTGTTTTTGTTGAAGATGCGCCGCGCCTGTTGCTTTGGCGTTGTGTCGTTTGTATTCAAATCAGCCTCAATAGACGCGATAAATTGCGGCGTGGCTGTGATTGTCATGTTTTCAGCAAGTGGAACACACAGATTTTCAATCTTTGCTCCTAACGGATATTTGCGCGCCCGTGTGTCATCAGGCACTTGCTTTGCCGTTCCATTTGTCAGGAGTGGCTGTGCGTCACTCGGTGCAACATCCAGCACCGTACCTGCTCCCCAATTTTCGTAATCCTTCAGAAGTTGTATTTTCATGGTGTTGTCTTTTTATGTGATGCCTTTCTTGTCGGCCTCTGAATTAACGCGCCTTGATAGCAGGCTTACAATGTTTTGCAGCGTTGCATCTCCTGCTGCTGCTATTGCATCCTCCACGAATTTCTGTCCGGTGCGCACTTTGCCATTGCTCATTTTGACGTTGTTGTTTACCATGTGAACATAGTATCCGTCAACTGTTCTGCCTCCCAATAATGGCCCGATAATAACGCCGGACTTCATTCTTCTAAAGTTCAATATCCGGTATGCTTTGCGAAGATTGCCAGGTCGGTAAGTTGCCAGTTTAACACCGAATCCTTTAGGCATCCGCTTTCCCTTCTTTTTGATACGCTTGTATCTGCTGTGCGGCTTCGATCCCACCGGAACACGGCCCTTGAGCGCCGAAACCAACAACCCGCCCGCCTCTTTTATGTCGTTCTTTGCGTCACGCTGCACATCCTTTGACATCCTGCGAAGTTTGCCACCGAGTAAGTTTATTTCCTGCTGTAACCTCGCATCCATTAGTTAGCAGTTATGAACTGATAAACAGATGTGCGTGAAACAAACAGGACATCCTCATCCATGCCATCAGTAGATGAAATGTATTTGCAGCCCTCCACCGTTACGCCTCCGGCTGTGCCTGTAACAAAGTCAAGGGCATCTCTGACTGCCACATCTACATTATCCAACGCTCCGTATGCGTTTAATCCCTGCTTTGCTTCTGCCCAATAAGTGAAAGTTACGGTTGCTGTGTCGTGGTCGCTCTTCCTGTCCTTTTGGTTATCGGTCGGCACGTTTGACACCGTGAACACAATGGCAGGATAAACCGCATCTTCAGGGATAAACACCGGATAAATACGAGTGCCAACAAGCGCCGTGACGGCTGCTGTTGCGCTTAATTTGGCGTAAACGTATTGACCTACTTTCATCAGTCGTGCCTTTGTGCTGTGATTAACAGCGATTGCCTGAAGTCAGGCTTTTGGATGTACATTATATCAAAAAGATCGCCTTCAAAGTTGATCCTCATTTTCTCGTTTAGTCCGTCACGATATGCAATATCAAATGTAACGGCTGTTTGTGTCGTGGGCCTGTCTGCCATCATCTCATCTGCATTGCCTCCCATCTTGTATGTGACCTTTGCCCACACTTCAGTATATCGCGTCCAGGTTAACAACTCCTGTCCGGATGTTCCGCGTGACGTTGTAGGCTGCTCAAACATAATCCTGTGCCGCCTTTCGCCTATTTGTGTCTGCTTCGCCATTGGTTCAAATTATATCCAGCGCCTAAGCGGTTGAAGCAAAACATCTGACATACTAAACTCTGTTTCGCGGCTGTCCTCTCTGTTCGTGTATGCTCTGCCAATGCGGGAAAGGATACCAAGTCGCACGGTGTCAGGTATGTTAATCGAACTTGTGCCATATCCAGCTGTGTACGTGATTGTCACAGCGTCCGGCCTGATTTGCACATCCGAAGGGTAACTGTAATTTACTTTGGGCATGACGGTTGCGCCACCTGATGTTACTTTTACATCGTACTGATTTGATGGCCATGTGGTCAGCGTGCCGGAACTGTTGTAGTATTCAATCGCAGAAATTGACTGAATCGGAACAAGTCCGGCCAAAGTCATAGGCCGAAGGCTGTCATAAGGGAATTGCTTGTGGCATTCAGATACGACCTTGTTAAGAAGAGCGACCTGATACGACCTTTCAATCAGATCGCATTGCGCCCGAATTAACAGCATCAGGTACTCATCATCATGACGCAGGTCATCCATGCGAAGTTGCGCCCTGGCATCCTCGATGGCTACGGGCAACTCTTCGCTGATAGTTTCAGCATTGACCGTGTAGCCTGTGTAGTACGGGCTGTGTGTGGTATTGTAGTCTGATGCTATCATGTGATATAGATGATTGTTCCTTTGGTTGCGCTGTCGTGTGCTGCTCCTGCACGATACGCTGTCTTACCAGCGGCTATTGCGGCATCGTTTGAATTGTATTCAGGTAACGCGCCTAAGATAGCGTTAATGGTTGTCCAACTCGTATCGTAATCAGTTGATGTGTCCTTTACTATCAGCTGCCCTGCTGTTCCTCCGGATGGCACACCAGCGCCCACCATAGACACAGGGAACTGAACCGTGATGTTAGAGGAATTGAGTGTAACCTGAATATCTGCCATGACTATGCCGTGATTTTATCAATCAGCGTGATGGTTGCCCGAAAGAGGACATACACCACACCGGATGACAGGGTTAACTTCAGGTCGGTATTCAGCACGTTTGATATTGGCAGCGTTCCGGTTCCTACCGCTTCAGGGCTGATTGTCATTTGCCCGCTTGTCGGATTGGTCAGCGCAATGCCTGCATTTGCTGTGGTTGTAAGCGTTAATAACACGCTACCGGACGCGCTCTTTATCTGCATGGTAGCAGTTGCACCTGTAAGGTTTACAGGCGTGCCGTTAGTGTCCTCCACAGTAACCGTGAAGGCAGTTGTGCGGCTTTTGTACCATTCTAACGCCACATAGGGCGGTCGAAGAGATAGAAGTTGCGCGTCCGTTGTAGCCATGTGTTATTTCTTACGCTTTTCGTTTGTCGGTGGAAGTCCGGCCGCACGTTCTACTTTGGGCTGCTCTTCTTGTAACGCGATAGCAAGGCCACCACGAATGAGGGAAAGCGCACGGTTAGCAGGCATATCAACTTCCTGCCCTTTACCGTAACTGAACGATTGCTTTGTGTCCGGATCGTTACCGACAAGCGATTCAAGAATACGTACCTTCATCAGGATGCGGCTGTGATAAGGTGCTTGATTGCTGCTGTGTTGATGCATTCGCCATCGAAGCGCATCCATCCCTGGAAG
>CAZWRD010000210.1:0-4050 GCA_964636105.1 uncultured Bacteroides sp. | reverse complement strand
TGTGACTTCTACCCTGTCAAGGTAACACTCTAAACCAACTGAGTTAACAGCCCATTTGATTATGCAAAAATAGAAAATAAATTATAAATAATTAGTTTTTTTCGTATTCAAAATCTAAAAAAGCCCTTCTAAATCGGGGTGAAGATATTATTAACTATCCATTTATTAAACTTTTGAAATCGGAACCACTTGGATTTTGAAATATTTGTAGTTCAAACTGAGGTACAACAGCCAAAACATGATCGAAAATATCCGAAATCAACTCTTCGTATTTATCCCACTCCAATATATTGCTAAAAGCGTAAATCTCAATAGGTAAGCCTTTTTCGGTAGGTTGTAATTGACGTACAATTATTATATTTTCCTTCGATAAATGCTCATTATTGTTAAGATAAGCTTCTAAATATGCCCTAAAAACACCCAAATTGGTTTGTCGTCTGCCATTTACAAGCACTGTATCATCTATCATTTTAGAAACATTATTTTCTTCAAGCAGTAATTGAGTTTCGGTAATATAATCTTTTATCAGATGAATCTTTTTAAAAGCTTCTAACATTTCTGGCGTACAAAACTTTACACTATTCATATTAATTATAACCGAACGCTTAATTCGTCTTACCCCCGATTCTTGCATCCCACGCCAATTTTGAAAAGCATCAGAAATCAAAGAATAAGTAGGCACAGTAGTAATGGTTTTGTCAAAATTTTCAATTTTAACGGTAGTAAGATTAATATCAACAACGGTACCATCAGCCCCAAATTTAGTCATGGTAATCCAATCACCTGGTCGAAGCATATCGTTGCTCGACAATTGAATACTGGCAACAAAACCCAAAATTGTATCCTTAAAAATCAACATCAAAACCGCCGAAATAGCACCTAATCCTGTTAACAAATACACTGGAGATTTATTTATCAAAATTGAAATAATAATTATTCCAGCAATCAGATATATAATAATTTTCATTATCTGAATATAACCTTTGATAGGTTTAAATTTAGAGATTTCGAAATTCTGATAAATATCAATCAATGCATTAAAAAATGCATCCAAAACTATAATTACAATCAGAACCATATAAATTTTCAAAGCACCTTGCAACAACAAAGTCCAAGTTTCGTAATTTGCAAGCATGCTGGGCATGAGCGAATGAATAAG
Source organism: uncultured Bacteroides sp. (assembly GCA_964636105.1). Taxonomy (GTDB): domain Bacteria; phylum Bacteroidota; class Bacteroidia; order Bacteroidales; family JACABE01; genus JACABE01. The sequence goes on along the minus strand of CAZWRD010000210.1, from coordinate 2,891 downwards.
AATAGCTGGAGCAAGATAAGCCAAACGATGAAACACCCTGCGTTCAACCATCACATCATCCCAAGTAGTTTCAGTACGTTTTGCAATTTCGTGCAAAACTTTAACAATAATTTTGCGGGCTACTAAAAAAACAATATAGCTCAGAATAAAAATACCGAGCACAATTATCATCCCTTTCAAAAGCACAGCAGAATTCTCATCAAGACCAACTCCAATTAGCCAATCATGAATCATCTTTCCAAAAGTCTTCTGAGTTTCCTTAAATGCATCAACTCTTTGCTGAAAATCAGGCATAAATCAATTAAAATAAAATTAGTTTGTTAATTTATTATTCTTCGCAACTAAACATCGGATCCCAAGGTGGTAAAACTACAGGCTTCTGTTCCAATATTTTAAGAACATCAACTGGAACATATTTTTTATTTACCACCAATCTGAACATATATTCTTCAAACCACTGATCAGTCATAATCAAATGCCCTTCAAAACCACTCATACCCCAACTATTTTCAAGCAACCATTTTTGAGGTTTGCCATCTTTCAAATCAACAGCTACCAGAGTCATTCCATGCGATGAACTGCTTTCAAAAGTTTGAATACGCTGTGTTTTATTCATCCCGAATTTAGTACCGAACAAATTTTCGTAATCATAATTGTTAACGTCAAGAATTCCTTTTTCGCTATTTAATTGCTTACCCACATCGCACGAAAAATATAAAGCATTAGAATCTAATATTGAAGTAATTGCAAGTTTTTTAATTTCGTCAACCGGAAGATTAATATACTTCCAGTTATCACCATCGTAGGTATGACGGTCAAATTCAATTTCATATAATTTATAAAAAGGGCGTGAAGGATCGTTCATAAACATCATATAACTCGATAAATCTACATTTACAAATTCATTATAAAACGATTTTGGTGTATATTTTTTAGCATCACTTATTTTTCCAACAGCATCTTTATAACGCCAAACAAACTCGGCAGGAGGTTCACCCAAACTATAAACCAGAATTTTATAAATATCGCTCAAAACTTCAGTTTTTTTATTGTTTAAAGCATCAGTTTTCTGTGCTTTAGCAGCCATATCCCGTAATTGCAAACCAGCCTCTCTCAATTTATAAGCAATCAGCGACGACATTACAGATGTGTTTTCTGCATTTTTACTTTCGGGCATTACATCAGCCGGAACCAAACCATACTTCTGAGTAATATTAACCACACCCGTCCATTGTCCGCCATCACCAATAGGGTTTTTAAACAACCATTCCACTTTTTTATCATCCAATGGTTTATCTTTAGTTTCAATTACTTCCTGAAGAAATAAATTCGATTTTTCTAATTGATCCCAAAAGAAAGAATAACTTTGAGAAAACTGAAAATCAGACAAATTATATTTAGTAATCACTTTAGCTCTCAACACATTTAAGCCAGTAAATAACCAGCATCTACCCGAAGATTTCTGATCAGAAATTCCACGAGATTTAACTCTGTTCGAGAAAAAATTATCTCTATTCAGCAAATTCTGACGATTGAGAGCCAGCTTTTTCACTTCACCCGAAGAAATTGCATTTTGCAAGGCTTTATCAGAAGAAGTATTTTTAAATGAAGAAATAATGTATTTAAGATTATCATCAGAAATACCACCTTTTTTTGATTGGGCAAAGCTATTGGTCAGCAAAAAAAAGGCAAAAATCAGAACAAATAAGTTTTTCATTTACAATAAAAATAATTGATTAATAAATACATATCCAAAAACTTTTGTTTTTGATATCAAATATAAATAATAAGCAAACCTACTAATTATTTATCAAATAAGCACTATAAAAAATAAACCCCGACATAAATGCCGGGGTCCAAAAATATGAAAAACAAAAACTACATTCTTTTTTCTTTAATTCTTGCTTTTTTACCTCTTAAGTTTCTCAAGTAGAAGATACGAGCTCTTCTAACAACTCCATGTTTATTAACTTCAATATTGTCAATAAAAGGAGAAGCTATAGGGAAGATTCTTTCAACACCAGTATTACCTGATATTTTTCTAACTGTAAAAGTTTCAGTAGAACCACTGCCACTTCTTTGAAGAACTACTCCTTGAAATAGCTGGATACGTTCTTTATTACCTTCCTTTATTTTATATGAAACTGTAACAGTGTCACCTGCTTTGAAATTAGGAAAATTCCTTTTTTCAGTCAGGTTTTCAACATATTGCATTAATTCCGGCTTGCTCATGATTGCTATTTTTTATTGATTTTTCTGGTGTGCAAAATTGGTAAAACAAAATATTTGCACAATATAACTCAAATTATTTAATTAGACCCACTTAAAAATGTGGATAATATTTAAACTTTCTTAGCTTTTAACTAAGTCAACCACAGCTTTAAAAGCTTCAGGATGATTCATAGCTAAATCAGCTAATACTTTTCTGTTTAAATTAATATTTTTCTTATGGATACCACCCATGAAAACTGAGTAAGATAAACCGTAAGGTCTAACACCAGCATTGATACGAGCAATCCATAAATTTCTGAAATTGCGTTTTTTAACTCTACGGTCTCTGTAAGCATATTGTAATCCTTTTTCTAAAGAATTTTTTGCTACAGTCCAAACATTCTTTCTACGACCAAATTGCCCTTTGGTCATTTTTAGAAGTCTTTTTCTTCGTGCTCTAGAAGCAACTGAATTTACTGATCTTGGCATTTTTTTAATTTTTTTTGTTTAAGCGTTCCGTCTTTTTAATGGACTCTTTGGTGCTATAAACAAGGTTAATACTTGAAATTTAAATTACTTTGAAAGCATTTCTTTTACTCTTTTTTCGTCTGCAACATCTACTGTGGTAGTGTAAGTTAAATTACGTTTACGTTTAGTAGATTTTTTAGTCAAAATATGAC
>CAZWRD010000209.1:0-4061 GCA_964636105.1 uncultured Bacteroides sp. | reverse complement strand
GGCAATTAGTCGGCTAGTATTTCGGAATTAAAAATCTTCTGATATGAAAGCAGTCATCATCATTATTCTCGCCATATTACCAATTTTATCTTTGTGTCAATGTGACCCCTTGTTTTATGGAAAGTTAAAAGCGGAAGTGAATGGTCACAGCGTGACCTTGCGGGATGATACCGCCTGGCGTAATTGTGGTATTCGATACGACATGCAGGTGAGTACTTTGAAAAATGACACTTTGGTGTGGATGCAGAAAACTGATGGTGCCTTGACAAATTGCCTGTGCCATTACAATCTGTCCGTAACCATTGATTCTCTAAGGACAGGGTTATATACCGCTAAAGTTTATTACTCAAGTATTTGGCCTACATTTACCTGCTATGTAGGATCTATTCCCTTTGAAATCACTGACCCATTTACCTATTATTCTCCCTTTAAGTCAGGTCAATATCAGTCAGATTGTTTCCCGATTGTTGTAACGCAGGATGAGAAGGCCATGGACAATGAAGTTCTAAAGGTCTTTCCCAATCCCACCGAAGGGATTTTGAATATTGTTACGGAATTAAAAGGCATCAGTGTAATAAGGATTTCAGATATTGAGAGTAAAATCGTTTTGGAAATCCAAACTGATAGGGTAGAGAATGCAGTTGATTTAACGTATTTGCCGGGAGCAATGTATTTCGTAACAGTCTGGAATAATGACAAATCATTGCATGCCAGGTTTTTAAAATATTAATTTGGAAACTGAAAATCAGAAACCGCATGGTAAGATGGTTCCAGCGCGACCTTGCAGGTGGGGCATTTTGCTTTCACCTGGAACCTACGTATACCGTACGCGGGCAGGAAATGAGTTTTTACGATATAGGTTACCAAACATATTTACGTTGAGAACATCATCATTATTCATCTTTTTTTGCTTTGCATTTGCCGCTTTTGGTCAAACGGATGAGTACCTCATCTATAAAAAGCAAGACTATCCTCAAAACAAATACACCATAAAAAATGACACATTTTATTTTCATCGGGTTAAAATTGTCATTATTCAGGTGAAACTGAATAATGAGGGGGACTATGACCCATATTCTGCATACTGCAGAATATGGTTAACGGTGATCAAACAAAATGAATTAAAGGAGAGCATATTCTATAACGACTGTGAAGCACTGGGTGGTTGTTCAGGAATTTTTGTATCTCCGGAACAACCAATAAAGAACTATTTTATATTGTCGAAATTTGGCGACTATGACGGACGAATAATATTAATTGACACATTAGGGAGCATGGTTTCATACCGGGGCGGTCAATACTTTTTTTCATTGGATAAAAGATATTTATTCAGCATTTACAATTCGGATTTAGCCGGCTTAACGGTTTTTGATTTGATTCAGAAGAAACTTTTATACAGTTCAGACACTTTGGGCATATATTTAGATGACTTATATAGTATAGATAATGAGTACTTTATGACAGTATTTACTGATGATAACACGGATGAGAAAATTCAAATTGCGACCTATGATTTCAGGAAAAACAGACTGGTCAATGAAATAGTGGATAAGCGTTTTATTGCAAGATCGAGGAAATTGAAAGGGTATCATGACTTTACATTCGGCCCATGTAATTGTGGTCGGATAAAAGATGAGAAATGAGAAATATGGCATGATAACCCATAAATTATTAACGCCTGTAACATGTTAAACCTTCAGAATTATGAAACCAATTCTCAGTTTAGCGATCATTGTAGTATTAGGGCTGCATTTACTACCCGGATGCAAACGGGAAAATGCGACCCAAAAAGAAGAGGTTAAACTCGAAATATCGGGAAAACTTGACAGTGTTTCGACCTGCAAAGGCAAGAAAATACCCACTGCGATCGGTGATTCGACCGATTCGATCTGCTGTATTTTTTATACATTTAACGCCGACTCAAACAAACTGATTTTAAAACATACCGACGTCTATTTTAATTGCTGTCCGGACAGTATGTATGTGGATGTTACAACCTCAAATGACACGATATTGATTTACGAATCGGACGATTATGGAATCTGCGGTTGTATTTGTAAATATGATCTCGATATTGAAATCAACGGAATTGAAGCCCGGAAGTATCCGTTTGTTGTGGAGGTAGGGCCCTATTCTTATGGCCAGAATACGCAATTTGAATTGGATTTCAGCAAGACAGCAAGCGGAGTATATTGCTATAAGCGGAATTATTGAGAGCAGAACTAACGGCAAGAGTAGCTGCATCAGCGTAATGATCAAAAAGTATAGAATGTATAGAATTTTCCTGGTTGGTATATTAGCTTATTTGCCGGTCTGTCTATGGGGACAGTCTGAAATAAGTTATATCAACAGAATACATGATAACCTGAAGGAAATTAAGTCTGCATCGTATTTCTGGTATCAATCTGCAAGTGTTCTGTACGATACAATCCCCTCTTTAAGCTACAAAGTCTTTAAAAAAGAGTTTGATAACCGGGAAGACAAGTTTGTCGGAGCCAGTATTGCATCTTTCCAAATAGAAGATACCACGAAAATGGTTTATTTCTATGACGGGAAAGCTAAATCATATCTGGATTGGGAAAACAAAACCATTCCTGTTGATAGTTTTCAATATGACCGAGGTCCTTTCAGGGTTATTTATCCTCCATTTTTCACCTATGTAAAAAGTCTTCTGCATTATGCACTGGAAACGCCTGACAATAGAGTCGTTCAGGTTTATGACTTAGCCGATTCGGTTTTAATAAGATTGTCTTTTACCGATAAATTGGTTGAAGTTGTTGGCAATCGAATTGTTTATGCTGATCCATCCCATTATACGGAGGATAAATGGACAAAATATGACATCTGGATCAGCAAAGTGAATGATTTGCCCTTTCGGATGACCATACGGTTCCCTTACAGGGTTGGTTGGCAGGAATGTAAAGAGATTAAGATCAGTACAACCGATCCGACGGTTTTTGTTGCTTCGGCATACTTTCCTGCTGACTTTACTGTAAAGATCAATGATCATAAAGAGGCCAAAGAGAAAAACCTGGAAGGGACCGTTGCACCCGGTTGGAAATTGAAGGATCCGGAGAATAATGAAATCGCCCTGAGCGATATTAAGAGTAAAGTACTGTTGATTCAGTTTACCGGTATTGGGTGTGGGCCTTGCTATCAATCAATTCCATACTTAATAAAAATCAGGAACCAATTTAAACCTGGAGAATTTGACATGGTTGGCATCGAAACCTGGAACAAAAATATTTCCGTTGTAAAAAAGTATGTATTGCGCAATAATATTAATTATAAGTACCTGATTGACAACAATGAGGCTGGATTAAAATATGGAATACAATCCGTGCCAAAATTCTTTGTTTTAGATCAGAACAGAGTTGTTAGAAAAATTATAACTGGCTTTGATAAAGAAAATACCTATATCGAACTTAAGGAAGCAATTGACCAATTGGTCAATGAATGAGATAACAGAACCCGCTGCCTTCAAAGCCTGGTAAAAAACGTAAAAGACTTTCCACAAGAAAATACCATCGTATGAAAATTTCACTTTTAGTCATCAGGATGATAGTAATGGGTGGATTTATTTTCCACATGGCGGGTTGTAAAAACCGGTCCAATGCGCAACAGGCAAACAGTCAGCCGCAAAGTTCTGAAGACTCTGTTAAGGTTCATGTTACGAAGGATAATATATACGAAGATCTAAGAAAACAAGCTTTTGATATTACGCCACAGCAGCTTGGATTAACCATTCAGGATACAGAAATTTATGGTGTAATTATGGATTGGGATATCGGCAACGGCATTGTGACTCTGGTAACCTATAAAACAGGTGACGCGAGTATGTATTTAAGCAGCGGGGGTGGCGTAATTGGTGGCGGGCAGCATAAAAATGTGAATCGGGCAACGAAAGAATTTGTCCGTACCGCAGATCAATATTTGGGAAAAGCGCATAAAATTGATTCGACACCCCTCCCGGACAAGGATTGTGTGCGATTTTACTTTTTGACAGCAAAAGGAAAATATTGTGCCCAGGAAAAAATGATTAACTTTGAAAATGAGTCATC
>CAZWRD010000208.1:0-4155 GCA_964636105.1 uncultured Bacteroides sp. | reverse complement strand
CATCGCTTATGGGAACAGATACAGTTAGCCAAAAGCCAAGTGGATGGCACAGAGTTTGTGGTTAAGAAATACAGATCATTTAAAGATCAAGAAACCGGCTTGAGAAAACAAATTGAAGTACCCAAACGTATTAGGCCGTGGTGGTTTGTTTCAGCCAACGGGAAGGTGTGTATTTCCATCAAATACGGCACTAGCGTATTAGAGCTAGCAAAAGGAAAACCAAGTATTGAGGTAGACAGTCCGCAAGATTTAATAAAAGCTCTTGAGGCTATCAAAGGAGCAGTTGAAGCAGGAGAATTAGACGGGCAGATAGAGATAGCAAGCACTAACTTACGGGCTGGCTTTCAGCACTAGCATTGAAAACGGAAAGAATACGTTAAGCGTCGCGTTACGCGACGCTTAATGGATAAATAGTTATATGCAACGGTATCAACTACAAGTGAGAGTACATGGGACGTGGATAAAGACTGTAGTCTTTGCTGACAGTGATCTACATGCTCGCCTACTAGCGCAATATCAATATGGATTTCACAACGCGCCGTTTGCACCCACTAAAATTGGATAACTATTATGAGATTTTTTGAATTCGCTAGCGTGATAAAACCAAAGAAACCACTAACACCTGATCAGTCTAGGGTTGCATCCATGCAGACTCAAGTTAAGACTACACAGAAAGCCATTAAAGCTGAGAAGGCTAGGCAGAAGATTAAAGCTGGACAGCAAGAGCTTGCTAAGATTTAATTGTATTAATCCTTCGCATTTATTTACAAAGCACATTAAAATCAAACCATGCAAACTCAACTATTCGAAGCTCCCAATGATCCGCAATTTAGCGACAAAAAACTAAATAATCCAAAAGGCTATGCAGGCTTGTATGCATTTCACAAATATTGGGGAAAGAAGCCTGCAGAGCTATATTCAGGAATAATATCTGGCCTCACAAAAGAAAATGATGTTGTTTTAGATCCGTTTGTAGGCTCTGGTGTTTTAGTTAGAGAAGCATTGCTTTTAAATCGAAGAATAATTGCATCTGATTTAAATCCCTCAGCAATTGAACTTGCCAGATTAATGGCTAATCCTCCAACATACAAAGATTTCTTATTTGCAATAAATGAGGTTAAAGAGAAGGTTTTAGATTTAATTCAAGAAGCATATTTGACAAAAAATGGCCAAATAGCAAGCCACTATATTTGGGAAAAAGATAACCTTATAGAAGTGCGAGAAAGAGTATCTGGGAAAATAAAACTTATTCGTAAAGCACCTTCTGCATTCGATCTCGAGATATTTCAAAAATTCTCAAATTATGAATCTACAAAGATTCGAACCTTAAAGATTCCTGAAAACTCTAGAATTAATGCAATAAACAACATGCAATTAAATGATCTTTTTACTGGGAGAGCAATTAGAAATATCGATTTACTAATTGACTCTTTTGAAAAGTATGACCCCGTGGTCAAAAGAGCTTTATTTTTAACATTAACTAGCGCAATCGGCCAAATGTCAAAAATGGTCTTTACTATCAAAAAATCCGAAGCTAAAGGTTATGATGTTGGTAGCTGGGTAATTGGTTTTTGGAGGCCAGCAATTCATTTTGAAATTAATGTTTGGAACTGTTTTGAAAATAAGGCGAAAAAACTATTAAAAGCTTTGAATGAAATTAATTCACCATTTAATTTAAATCAAGGGACGAAAGCATCTGTTGTTTCTAGAGAAAGTAATTGTTCCATTGAGATGAATGACGCTATAAAACAGCTAGAAGAAATGCCAAAAAGCTCTATCAGTTTGATTCTTACAGACCCTCCTCACGGCGATAGAATTCCCTACCTTGAGCTAAGTGAGTTATGGAATTCAGTATTAAACGCCAATCCTGACTTCAGTAATGAGATTGTTAAAACTAATGCTAAAGGAAGAAAAGAAATCTCTGATAGCTATGAATCAAGAATGATTTCTTTTTATAAAGCTTCCATGGATAAAATTAAAGATGATGGCGTTCTTGCTTTTATTTTTAACTCCACGAATGCTAAAGAATGGAAAGCAGTAGAGGCCGCGAAAAACTACTTTGATTATTTAGGAGCATTTCCTGCATATTATTCGGCTGGCTCTGTAGTGCAAGACAATAGAGCCGGTAGTTTAAAGCACGATCTAGTTTTGTTATTTGCCAAAAAGAACTTTAAACATTCCCACACTAAGATTAATGAAAAATTCAGCGAATTTATAGAGTCATGGCCAGACCATTACTCTGCTAATAAAACGGAACTTGAGGTAGTGGAATAGTTTCCTCTTAACTGAATCTCTTCATCGTACGTGTAATCGTGATTATTTAAATTATTAAATTTCAATTGAGTTAAATGATTTGTAATGAGATTACCTATTAGCTCAACCTTCTTTTTCAAGCCTCTGGCATCTCCGAAATTATTTTTGTATGCTAGGAACACAAAGAATCTATTGTTGTTGCAAAAAAGTCTTGGCCCTTGATTTACATAATTCCAAAGCTCTAAAGTTCTACGATCCGCCATTAAATCTATAACTGTTTGATTTCTTATCTTCTTAATTTTATTTAATACTTCATCTATACATTTATGTCTGGAACTTAAGTCCACCATAAACTCATACAATTCTTCCGTGCTATCAAAAATTGACAAGACAGGTAAAGACTTGTCAGTTTTCTTAATATTCTTAAAACACTCCCTTAGTAACTGATTACAAGATTGTTCGTATAATTTTATTTCAACCTCATTAAAATAATCTTCAGAAATATTTGTTATTTTAAGATCAAAAGGAACTAGACCAACTCCTTCAAAATTATAGAAAAAATCAACATGCGGTATTTTTCTTAGTGTTGGAATTACATTTTCATGATCGTTAACAAAATGTTCAATTAAATCTGTCGAAGCTTGATTAACGTAAGACCACTCAGCATACTGCCTTGCTTTGATAACCAAGCTCTCAAATGCTTTAGATAACTCATCCCACGATCTAATACTTTTATTTCTAATTACCTTTTGAACTTCAGCATCCAATCTATCATTTCTTAATCCACAACGGACATTGCCAAATTGCTTTAATAATTCGTTTAGTCCCTGCTCACTTTCAAGACGTGACTTTTTAACTTCTGGATATTTCTTTTTAATGAAAGCAATTAGATCTTTTTGTTCAAGATTTAATAGATAAACAATTCTGTAAAGATCTTCAATTTTTTTATTAGCTTCTGCATCAAATGGAACATTTCTATCATTAAGCAAATCAATCAAATGTGGCTTATCTAACGATCTAATCAATAAATAATTAATCGCATTTTGATTACTCGAAACAAAACTCGAAACATTATTGGTGCTATTGAACTCTTTATGTAAAACATCAAAAGACATAATCTCTAAGGCCACTAAAAAATATAATTAAAAAAATATCATATCACTGCAAATATACTTTTCGTAAATTATCATTTTAAAAATTAACATCTGACTTACCTTAAGGATAAGAAAAGTACACTTTTCTTAACCTAAAACATAACCAATTGATTTTATTGGTTCTTTCATATTGCCTTTTTCGGTCGCCCATTTCAACAAAAGAATACAAAATATATAAATACTTTTCTTAACCGGAGATATTTATATATGGCACAAGCCAAAACATTTACACAGGCAGAACTAGACCAAGTATTACGTTATGTCAGCACTAAAAAATATGCCATTCGCGATAGAGCAATGATTTTGACTAGTTTCTGGTCGGGAATGCGTGTAGGGGAAATTGCCAATCTAAAGATGGGCGACGTATTAAACGATGACGGCAGCATTAGAAATGAAGTTCGCTTAAGTGCTGCACAGACCAAAGGTGATCAAGGGCGCTTGGTATTCATTCCAAAGAAGCTCTGCGATGAATTTGCTGCTTATCTTAAAACACGCAAGATTAAAAATGCAGACATCCCCTTCTTTCATACTGATAACCGCTTAGGGTTTAGCCCAAATGGCTTATGCCAGTGGTTTTTTTGGGCTTATAAGCGTGCTGGCATTAACGGAGCTAGTTCGCATTCGGGACGTAGGTCATTTATTACTAACTTAGCCAACAAAGGAATTGGAGTACGTGTACTGGCAAGTCTGGCAGGGCATAAATCAATTATGGTGACGCAGCGATATATTGATGTGAACGATGATATGA
>CAZWRD010000207.1:0-4168 GCA_964636105.1 uncultured Bacteroides sp. | reverse complement strand
AAGTAAAGACATTAGCTGATGGCGTATGCGTTTACCTACCTTTGACCCAAGAGCTATATGTCAGCATCAACGACCCTGCGCATGGTGTTAGCGATGAATGGACTCTGCTAACTAAGAATTGCACTAAGACGGGCGTTAACAAACCTGTTTTTATCGCAACGAATGTAGACCTGTCCGTTACTAATTCGGTGTCTTAGACATGCGCTAGTGCATCAACAAGCTAAGATATTTTGAAGTTAAGCGTCGTGTAACGCGACGCTTAACTAAACCCATTAAATATCTTTTCTAGCTAGTGGCACAACTAGCAAATAAACAGCACCAAAAAGACCTAACCAGAAGCACAATTTGAAGTTAGCGCCACCAAACAAGCTTTCTCCAATCCACCAGAAAAAACCAAAGCTCATTATCCAAGCAAGAAGCGCAATAAGCCATTTTTCTTTACTAGACTTAACTCTGCCACCAGATGGGCCAGTCATATATTCGTATTTGATATCGCCTAGGCAGTTAGGACATGTAGTTGATCCGTGTGTTATTTCAATATCGCAATGTGGGCATTTTATAAGCATGAATTCTCCTTAGTTAACGCTGTTCACCAACTCCAATAATCTCTTTCAATAACTCGTGTGACATCATTTCCACAAGCTTTACATCGACCATTTAGTATTAGGTCTCGTTTTGATACAGTACCAGTGAAACTGACGATGGTCACCGCGTCTTTGCAGTCGCCGCAGTAGACATTGGCTAACAGTGCTAGCTGCTCTGACTTTGGAAGTTTTTCCCAAAGCTTGGCTGCGGGTGGGGTAAATTTTGGTAAAGAAAAAACATTCATTAGAATAATTAATACTTAGCCTTTGCCCTGTTGATTATAGTTGTCTGGTCGACAGGGTTGCCCGTAGTCCAGTAAGAATAATCATCTATATCTAAATAAGTGAATTCTCTGTCATGCCAAGCGCGGACGTAACCGTTGGTATAAATGAATGAAACGAATTTTGAGAAAGTATCATCGTCACATTTGGCGCGAACTAAATACCAGTGAGGCCATTGCGGCATTGTTTTCGCAAATGTCCAACACTCTTTTGATATAAAAGCCTTAATAAATTCTGGAATCTCTACGCTCATCAGACTTTAAGATTTGTTGGTAAGCCATAAATCAAGTATTTTGATTCAAATGCTAGTAAAACTGGCACTTCATTCTCTTTTCGTTGCATTAATAGCATCCCTTTATCCACGAGCTCATTGTCAGCCTGATGAAAGGTATTTACTAAAGCACTCTCAATACGTTCTAAAACTCTTGGCGGATTAGATATGTCGATTATGAATATTCTCGTAGATTTAAGTTGGTTAATGGCTAAGGAGACAATTTCTTCCTTACGGGTCTCAAAATCTGCTTTTTTATCTGCAGTCCAGCCCCAACCTTTCCATACTACTTTTCGAATTCCCGCATGTGCTGACATAACATCCAATATGTTGTAATTGCCAGATTTAAAACTGCGAGTGTGCTCCATAAATCTCTGGCGCATTGGCCGCCTTGTGATACCAACCCCAAAAGGCAAGTAACCGTCTTTATGCTCAATGGTCATTAGATATACACCTGAATTACTTGGTAATGGCAATTGAGCACCTTCAAGCTTAGGCCATCCAAAGGGACCAAGAAGAGGTGTGGAGATTTGAGTCAAAGTGATTAATATAGACCTTTGTTAGACTGCAAATTAGAAGGTATCCCTATTGCTTTTTCTATCAATCTAGCTGTTTTTGAAACTTTTAATATGTGGACTAAAAACTTTTTGGAACAGAACAACCTGTGATAATAACCAAGCAAAATTGTCATCCAATTCTGATGCATTAAATAGGTCATTAACTTCTTTGTTGATTTTAATCATTGATGCTTTAGCTGCATCAACCCACTCAGCAGGTTCGCCTATACCTTTTTCAATGAAGTCTTTTTGATTTAGTAAGTGGCGATAAAAATCTTTATTTCTATCTATGTAAAGTTGGCAGCCTATGAGATTTTCTCGGGTGTTCAATGTTAAAGCTATATGGCAATTTGCGCTCCCAATACTAATATCGTACCAATGCTGAGGTCTTGGAGTTCTTAACCTTATGCTTGAATCTTCTTTTTTGACAAAGCTTCTAAATTTATCCCAGAAATCCAATTGTTGTAATTTGGTATCTGTTAGTTCTTTGTTAACTGGCGATGATTTAATAGCTTTTGCCCATTCGTTAGGACTAACTACAATTTCAAATTTTGGAGCTGGTTTTGAATCGTCTATTTTCCATAATTCAATGCGAATTAAGAAAAAGCTAATGTCTTCATCAGTATGATCATTAAGCCATTCAATGGCTTTCTGATGCTCATCCCTAGTATCTTTTACAATCCAAATAATGATTTCAGCATTATGACCAGAAGCGTAGGTGATTATTTTTCCGAGATGGTCATGGTCAGTAGCTTCAAGCTGATTTTCAATAATGATTTTTCTGCCAGTAAGATCTTCTTCAGCAAGAATATCAACATTAAATTTACCAACACTTGCCTCAGTTTGGATGAGTTTAATATCAACGCCAACTGCATCACTCAAAGCTCCAAGGTTTTCAGCTACCCAATTAGTAAAATCTAGTGCTTCATGCTTCCACACTTCTCTCAAATCGAGCTTTGTTAGTTTAGATAAGACGTTTTTCATACATTTATTCTATATAAATTAGCGTAGTTCGTGTGATTAACTTTCCATAAGTGTCGCGTTACGCGACGCTTAACATCATTGCCTATTTTCTTGCTCTAGCTAATGGGTCGGATAAACTTTCAATATCCATTCTCAGGTTAGCAAACCACTCTTTACCAATTTCATGCTGATAAGGACGCAGGTTCTTCAGTGCGAATACCTCATTTTTCTCAAGTGCAGCTTTGTATGCATCGACTTCTTTTTTTATCTGTAAATCTTTAAGGTCTCTGGCATATCCACCTCTTCGTATATGCGCAATATATGCCAACCAAGCAACAGGCCTGCTGAACCTTTTATGTAGTTTATCTCTATGGCAGTGACGGCATAGAGTGAGCAATGCTGGCGGCTCCCAAATAAATGGTGCGCCATAGTCTTCATCGTGATATTCAAGAGGGACTTCATTATCGTTACATAAAGAACATGAGCCAGTAGGTTGTAATAATTCGCCTTTGGCTAGCAATTTCTTCATTGCTTTGAACTTATCATCACGTTCTTTTGGGCTGTACCCGTTGTACCAGCTTTTAACTACCATGACTGTTTTTGCATCCTTGATTAATTATAAAAATATAATAATCCAATAATGGCTGAGATGTTTGATGCATATCCAATTAACTTATGTGCTCTTACCTAAAAAGTTTATTGCGATAAAGCAGATGGATATAAATAAGACTTTGGAGAAACTGAGATATAAAATGAGGGTATGAATTTTACTAACGAAATAATTTCTCTTGCAAAGAGCCTTAGCCCTAGCTTGCATTACAAAGCGGAAGAGCTCTTTCAAGGAATAAAGAATGAACAAGTTCGTCTTGGAAAGAATCCATTTATTGTTGTAGTAAGCATAAATTCATTCGACATGGACGGGCTTACTGACTATGTATTCTTGATGGATAGTTTCACTAATCAAGAAAGTGCCGTGACTTATGCCAAGACTCTTTCAAAGGATTTGCTCGAATTTCAACTAAAACAAAAAGATATCTTTGGGCGTTCATGGATGCTTGAGTCAGATGACGTATCACCTTATCTACCAAAGCCCAATCCAACCTCTTCTTTTACAACCGTGCTTTATAAGAGTTTTAAAACATTTTCTGGGGAATTCGGCAGAAAATATGTAATTACAAGAGTGATGAAATCGGATGGCAACCTAATAGTTGGGCAATCCCTCTTTGATGCAATTAACAGCAACTCTGAATTATGGGGCTACTTCGTTGGAGTCGGGGAATCAACAGACGGCAAACATGAACGGCCAATACCGTATTTCAATGGCTAGCAATTAATAAGACTGAACGGCAGTATCATCCACGGTCAATCAGCGTGGTGTATCCCCACTCCTAGGATTAGACACGTTCAATGTTGTCAGCACAGTCAGTCTTTGTAAGAAATTCTCAAAACCTGTAGGCGTAAAAAAAGCCCACATCGCTGTGAGCTTGATTTTATTGGTGGCCGAGACTGGA
>CAZWRD010000206.1:0-4181 GCA_964636105.1 uncultured Bacteroides sp. | reverse complement strand
TATTATTGTCATCATTTCAATCGTCCCTCGCAATCTTTCTCAATTTCTATTATTCTTCTGAGCTTAATCATTCTTTCTTTCCCCCAAATACCAGTTTTAATGAAGTCCGCCTGAAATCCTACTGCAAAATCAGCCAAAGCAGAATCCATTGTTTCCCCAGAGCGATGAGAAAAAATAATTTTTATGTTTTGCTTTTTACAGAATTCAATTACTTTTTTAACCTCTACAAAAGAGCCAATCTGATTTGGTTTTACAATTATTGCATTAATCGCCTTGGCCCTAGCAGCTCTTTCTAGCCTGTGTAAATTTGTGGTAGTTAAATCATCCCCAACAATCAATGTCTTTTTGTTTTTTATTTTGGAAGATAGCTCTTCGAACCCAGAAAAGTCTTCTTCTTTTAACGGATCTTCAACATAAAATAAATTATATTTTTCAATCAAAATTCTCATATAATCAATTTGCTCAAGCCTGTCTCTAATCAGGGATTTGTTTTTATATTGATAATATCCTTTCTCGTCGCAAAAACCAGAAGCAGCCACATCTAACCCAATTCTTAAACCATATTTATTTGCAACCTCTCTCAAAACATCCAAAACCTGTTCGTTGGTTAAACTTGTTTCCCATGCGTTTTCGTCATTTTTTTTCATGAAAAATTTTCCATGTTGTCTTTTTAATAATTTTTTAGCATACAAATAAGCGTGAATATTTTTTGTGACCGCACGCGAAAATTTTTCTTCATCCGGAATTAATTCAAATTCTTGAAAGTCAGGCATTTTACCATTGACGCCACGCGAATGTAATCCACCACCGATACAGTTTCCAACAGGCATTGGCATCTTAATGTCTTTATATTTCATAGAATCAAAAACAAATCTCCAAAGTTCCTTTCTACATTCTTTTGCCGCAGATTTCATCAAGGCAGTTTCGATTGCATAAACTACATTTCCGCCAAGAATTCCAAAATCAGATTCAAATTGTTTTATTCTATTTTCAATTTCTTTCAAATCATCTAAATTTTTTAGAGCAATATTTTTATTTCTTAATTTTTCAAAAAAATTATTAGCAAGTTTAGCGCTCCACGCAATTCCTCTTTGATTGTAATCTATTACTTCATTTTTGCCTTTAGATTTACCAGCTGGTGCAGACGCAACAAAGGAGCCATGCTGGCACTTAATAGAAATTTCTATAGTATTTTCACCCCGTGAATCCTTTATGATTCTCGCAACACCACTCTCTATAAACATATAATAATAAGCAAAAAGACGTTAATAAACTTTTTGAAGTATGAAAAAATAAAAAACAAACGTTTTTTGATGAATTACCTAAATTTTGTCATGCAATAATCTACAAGCTCTTCGTCAACTATCTGTCTTGACTCAGTTTCTGTCCGTATCATGAAAATTTTTCTTCCTTCAAGATTTAAGAAAACCCTACTTGTTGCCGGATTTATTTTTATTAGACAAACAAATTTTCCATTGAAATCTTCGAAAACAATTGATAAATTTTTACTTAGGGAATTATAAATTTTGTATGGAAAATACGGCCTAATTATATCGTCGATAATCATTCTCTTATACCCATCTATTGAAAAATCTTTTTCGGCTTGTTTAAGTTTTTCTAAGTCTTTTTCTATTCCAACTATCTCATAATTAGAGTCAGACTTTTTTTCCTTAACACCAATCGCGAGTGTGCCTCCATCGGAATTCATTAATGCGGCAATCGACTTTGCAATAATCACCTTAGATGCCTTTTGTTTGTATGTATGCAAATCATAGGATTTACTTTCGGTTATATCTTGATTCTTATATGTCAAACTCCAAAGCGCCTCGGATTTAAATTCTAATTTATATCCTTCCCCGTTTTTTATAAGGGACTCAATTTCGGTTTTTACTTTTTTATCAATCACTTTCGTAACTCGACCAATTTCTCCAGTTTTAAGGACGACCATTAATCCCTTATATTCGTTTCTTCTAATACCCAACTCTTCCACTATTCCAGAAATAGTTTTCTTATCCCTAGTTAGGATTTCGACTTTCGTACCCCTTTTTATTTCTTCTTCCATAACATACTAAGAAATGAATTCTATAAAAACATATATGACTATTATTGGGTGAAAATTAATACCCTTTCAACATCCCTAAAAATTAAGAGATAATAAATAATAAATTATTAGACACGAAGTCTATTTACTCGCCATCAGATTGAGATGATTCAAAATCATCTTTACCCTCACTTGCTTCTTGAGCTTGTTTTGGTTGTTCTTCTCGTCTTGGCCTAAATCCTGAACCGCCGTTTTCAGCATCTTTTCTTTTGAAAAAACACTGCTTGCAGAAAACTGGTTTGCCTTCTGTTGGCTTGAATGGTACTTCACATTCTTGCTTACAATCGGAGCAAACTGCCTTATGCATTTCTCTAGGTCCATCATTAAAGCTTCTTTTTCTGAATCCGCCGCCTCTGCCGCCACCGAATCCGCCTCGATCGCCGCCTCCAAAGCCACGTCCTCTGTTAAAACCTTCCATTAGAAATCCTCCCTTGTCGTAATTTGATTAGAAATTTTTTGTGCATAATTATTCTTCAGATCCGCCTTCATCAGAGCCGCCAAGGTCCTCTACGCCAGATTCTCCTTCTACTTCTTCCTCAACCTCTTCATCAGATTTCATATCCGCAGTTTCTTGAGTCTTCTCTTCCTGGACAATTCCAGCAGTTTCAGCTTGCTCTTCTTTTTCTTCTGCGCCTTCTTCTGATTCTTCTTTCTTTTCGTCTTTCTCTAATTCCTCAACCTTTAATTCTTTTAATTTCTCGTCTCTCTTAATTGGTAGAGGTCTATTGATTGTTATTGGTAAAACACCAGAATCCAATTCTCTTTGCGCAATTTTTAATGGGTCATAGCTTAAATTTTCTAATTCATCGCCTTCAACTTTCATTAAAAGTGGAGCATCCATAGAAATCTGCAAAGCTCTAGCTCCCAAAATTCTTGCTCTTTCATATTTCGAAAATTCTTGTTTTGCTTTTTCTACCATTTTTACTTCCAAACCATATCTAATACTTTCTTATGTAATCCTTTAAAACTATCTTCAACTAACTTTAAAATACTTTCCATATCATCTTCTGAGATTCCGCCCTCTTTACCTTTTTGCATTGCAGTAATTCTAACTTCGCCTTCGTTATTAGCCAAAGCCATTCCTAATCTGTAATCAGAAATTTCTTCCTCTTCAAGAGATGGGTCGAGTACAAAAGAGTCGCCAACTTTATGAACAGTTAAATTAAAAGACATTTTTTCCTTATTTAATGGCAAAGATGTTTTTGACAATTCGTGTTCAACCTTTCCTTCTTTTTCATTATAAACTGGGAATTTTGCATGAGCCAAAGCAATTAATCCAGCCAACGCAGCAACGTCAAATAAATTTCCATCATTATTTATAGCATAGATATCCAATGATATTTGCCAGACTTTCTCTCCAGATTTAATACATAATTTTTCCCAATCAATTACTCCAGATTCTCTAATTCCTCTGTCTATAACTCTGGCCATTTCAACTGCTTCTATTTTAGGAGCACCTAAGTCAAAATCATTATCAGCCATAGCGCCAAGTTCCAAAGTTACAGATAAAGTTCCTTCGTTTGGTCCGTCAGGATATGGTTCAATTGTAGACATTTTAACTCCAGCGTAAACTTCAGTCTTTCCAAGTTTTACAGAACAGGAACCTTCAGCATTTTCGCTAATTCCAAGTTGAACTTCAAAATCTCTAAATTCATCTAACTTTCTTCCATCGAATCTCTTTCCCTGTTTAATATATTCAATTATTCTTCTTTTTTGTAATGCTGGTACGCTCATCCTTTAATCTCCTTGCCCGGTTCTTTTAAGGCTTTCATTTGAATTTCATTTATTTTTGCACAAGCTTTTTTGGACATTGCAATACATTCCTTTAATTCGGGTATTGAGATTTTTCCATCTAATTGTAATAATACTATCTTTTTAGATCTGGAAGTTAAACAAATTGGAATATCAGTTGGACCTTCGCCTTCTTCAAAATCTTCTTCTTCTTTATCAACATCTACAACCAAAGTTCTATCCATTTTACCAACAGCAACAGCAGAAACCATTTCTTTCATTGGAACTCCAGCCTGAGCCAAAGCCATAGCAGCAGCGTTTAAGCCAGCTACTCTTGTTCCAGCATCTG
>CAZWRD010000205.1:0-4202 GCA_964636105.1 uncultured Bacteroides sp. | reverse complement strand
GGTTTTGCTCAGGAATACAGAAATGCTGGAAAAATGTCGTCTGATATTCATGAAATCGTTTTAACTTTGGTTCCTTTGAAGTTTAAAAATTTCGAATGGAATATGATGGTTAACTTCTCTAAAGTTATCAATACATGTGATGAATTGGCTCCTGGTGTTGAAAGTATTTATTTGGGTGGTTTTGTTGATCCTCAAGTTCGTGCTTATGCAGGATATTCTTATCCAACTATTTATGGTTCAACGTTTTTAAGAGATGCAAATGGGAATATTCTTGTAGATGATGATCCTAATAGTGATTATTATGGAATGCCATTAAAAGGTGGTGATGGAAAAATTGGTGAAGTTACTCCTAAATTCTTAGTTGGTTTCAACAATTCATTCAAATATAAATTTGTAACTCTTTCTGCTCAATTAGATTGGAAAAATGGTGGACAAATTTATTCAGGATCAAACAGATTAATTGATTTATACGGTGTTTCTGAGGCTACTGCTGACAGAACCTCTACATTTATTTATCAAGGTGTAAAATCTGATGGTTCTCCAAATGACATTGTAAGAGGTGGTCCTGGTGATGAAGGTGCATATCAAGCTTTATATTTTGATGTATTAGCAGATATTTCGGAAGCTCAAATTTACGAAACTTCCTATTTAAAATTACGTGAAATATCTCTTTCATTCGATTTGCCAAGCAAAATCTTATCTCCTGTAAGAATTAAATCTGCTTCATTGTCTGTATTTGCTAGAAATATTTTATTATGGACAACTTTACCTAATTTCGATCCTGAAACATCACAAGGTAATGGAAATATGCAAGGCGGATTTGATTATATGTCATTACCTCAAACCAGATCAATAGGATTGGGATTAAATTTAGTATTTTAATTATCAACATTAAAAATTTTGTAAAATGAAAAATATATTTAAATATCTCGTACTTATATTAAGTATTGTAGCCATTTCATCATGTTCGGATGATGTAATGGACGATATAAACAAGGATTTGAATAATTCAACCAATGTTGAATCCAAATTCATGTTACCATCGGTTATTGTCGAAACTGCTTTTGGTACAGCTGGTTCTGATATTGCATGGTATTCTTCTGTATATATTGAGCAAAGTGCTGGAACTTTTGGTCAATTACAAACTGCTGATAATCGTATTGGTTGCCGCGAAGCTTCGTTGTTTAATAATAGCTGGAATTCTGTTTATTCTAATTTAATGGTTTTGAAAGATATTACAGCTAAATGTTCATCAACAGGAAGTGAACCTAAGAACTTTATAACTTTAGGGATTTCTCAGGTTTTAACTGCTTATAATTTAGCTGTTTTAACTGATATGTGGGGTCAGGTTCCTTGGTCTCAGGCACTTCAAGGTTCTTCAAATTATCAACCTAAATTTGATAAACAGCAGGATATCTATAATAGTATTTTTGCTTTATTAGATAGTGCAATTTCAAATTTTGGAAAAACAAATGCTTCTAATATTGCAAAATTTGATTTAATTTATGCTGGAGATAAAGCAAAATGGAAAAAAACAGCATGGAGTTTGAAAGCTCGTTATTATTTAAGACTTTCTAATAAAATTCCTGCTTATTTAGATAATGCTTTGGCTTGTATTCCAAATGCTTTTGCTAGTGCTGCTGATGCTTTTTTGTTTAATAAATACGAAGCTAGTGATATTGGAGAAAATCCATGGTATCAATTTGCTAGTGATAGAGCTTATTTAGCTGTTGGTAAAAATTTATATGATTTAATGAATGTTAGAAATGATACTAATAGAATAGCTGCTTATTTTTTACCTGCTGATGATGGTACTTTTACTCCCGCACCTAATGGAAATGCTAATGCTGGTCAAGCTTCTGGTGAATATTCATTGTCTGCTTTAACTGATGGTGGTCAAACAGCAGCTACTCCTTTAATGACTTATCATGAGTTGAAGTTTATTGAAGCTGAAGCAAAGTTTAAGAAAAGTGATGCTACTTATCAAGCTACTTTAAAATCTGCTGTTGAAGCTTCGTTTACTTATCAAGGTGTTAGTGGAGGTACTACTTATTTTACTGATAATGTTGTTCCAAGGTTAACTGCTGGTAACGAATTGAAAGAAATTATTACTCAAAAATATATTGCTTTCTATGAATTTGAAGCTATTGAAGCATTTAATGATTATCGTCGTACAGGTTTCCCTGTTATGACTAATCCTAATAATGCCAATCCTAATTTGGGATTTGTAAACAGATTCCCTTATCCAACAAGTGAAGTAACTTCTAATTCTGCTAATGTTCCTGCAATCAATATTTTTTCAAGCAAAGTATGGTGGGCAGGTGGTACTGAATAAGTGTTTTGTGTTCATAAATTTAATTTTTTTAATGTTAAAAAAGCTGCCGGTTTTCCGGCAGCTTTTTTTATTTTAAATTTCAAATGCACCTATTATGGAGCCATTCGTTCTATACGCCATGGATTTCCATGTTTATTGCAATATTTTATGCGATCGTGCAATCGGTTTTCTCTTCCTTGCCAAAACTCTATCCTTCGGGGTATTACCCTGTATCCGCCCCAATTTTCGGGTCTGTCGATGGTTTTATCTGACTTTTTCTTTAAAAACATTTGTAGCATCATTTCCAGGAAATTGCGATCTGGAATTACAGTGCTTTGTTCAGAAATGCAGGCACTTATCTGGCTTTCGCGTGGACGTGAGGCAAAATAGGCATCCGATTCTTTTTTGCTTACTTTTTCAACCAATCCTTCTATCCTTACTTGTCGTTCAAGTTCTTTCCAAAAGAAAACCAAAGCTACATTCGGATTTTTAGAGAGATGCCTTCCTTTTCGGCTTTCATAATTGGTGAAAAAGACAAAGCCTTTTTCGTCGTAAGCTTTTAAAAGTACGATTCTTGCAGTTGGAAATCCTTTGGTTGAAACGGTTGCCAGTGTCATGGCGGTGGCTTCTTCTATCTCTGCATTTATGGCTTCATCGAGCCAAATGCCAAATTGTTTAAAAGGATTTTTATCAATATTCGATTCAAGAAGTTGATATTTCTTATAATCTTTCCTTATTTTTGCAATGTCGTTATGCATATTAATATTTTTTACAAAATTACAATAACAATGGTTAAGTTTAAAAGTTTTATTATCATTTTTTTTATATCTCTGTTTTCTTTTGCTTCATTTGGTCAAACATCTGCTTTGTTGTATAATGATGCTGTTGCATTGATGAAACAAGCCAAATATACTGAAGCTATTGCCATTTATAATAAAATTATTGAGAAAACACCCTTTTATTATGAAGCATATGCCGATAGGGGCTATTGTAATTTTAATCTTGGTAAAAAAGCGGATGCTTTAAAGGATTTCAACACTTCTGTTGCTAAAAATAAAGATTATTATCTGGTTTATTTTTACAGAGGTATTTATTATACTGATAATAACGATAATGCTTCGGCAATTGCCGATTTTAATAAAGCTTTGAGCATTAAACCTAATTTCCCTGATGCTTATGCCAAAAGAGCTATGGCTTACGAATTGAACAACGAATTGGATAAAGCTTTGGCTGATTATAACAAATCTATTGAATACAATAAAAATAACCAGATTTTTTATTTTCAGCGGGCTAATATTTATGTAAAACTTAAAAAAACAAATGAGGCTGAAAAAGATTATACAAAAGCAATTGGTTTAAAACAAGATTATTCAGAAGCCTATTATCAACGATCGAAACTTTATTGGCAACAAGCAAAACCAACTTTGGCTATAAACGATTTGAGTAAATTAATTGCATTGAATTACAATTTGAAAGATGTTTTGTTGGATAGAGGGAATGCCTATTTTCAAATAAAAAAATATGCTGAAGCTTTGCAGGATTTCAATAGATTGACCGAAGAACTGAAGGTAAAGGATGCTGTTATTTTTATTAAAAAAGCCAATTGCAATACTGCTTTGGGAAATACAGATTTAGCTCTGAAAGATTACACCAAAGTTATTAATCTTGACAGAAGCAACGAGGATGCCTTAATTAAAAGAGCCGATTTGTATGTAAAAACCAACAAAACACCGTTGGCAATTGCTGATTATCGCAGAGTTTTGACCATTAATCCCAATAACCCCGATGCCTATATTGGTAGAGCTAAAATGTATATGAATCAGAAAAGATACGATCTGGCAATGGATGATTTAAACGAATCAATCAAAATTAAAGCAAGTGGCGAAGC
>CAZWRD010000204.1:0-4229 GCA_964636105.1 uncultured Bacteroides sp. | reverse complement strand
ATGACAAAAAGAATATTATTTATCGACACTACGCACCCAATTCTTTTAGAAGAGCTTACTGCCAATGGTTTTCAGTGTGATTATTTCGAAAACTTAAATCGCAATGATTATCTTAAAATTATTCATGAATATGAGGGAGTTATTATTAGGAGTAAAATTCAGATTGATAGATATTTTATTGATAAGGCTATAAATCTGAAATTTGTTGGTAGAGTGGGAGCCGGGATGGAAAGTATTGATGTTGAATATGCTCATTCTAAAGGAATTGCATGTTTAAATTCGCCCGAGGGAAACCGTGATGCTGTTGGCGAACATGCATTGGCTATGCTACTTTGTCTTTTCAATAAACTAAAGCAATCTGATTTGCAGATGCGTCAGGGAATTCGCGACAGAGAAGGAAACAGAGGAATAGAAATCAAAGGGAAAACCATCGGAATAATTGGTTATGGCAATATGGGAAGTGCTTTTGCGCAGCGTTTGCGTGGTTTTGAATGTGAAGTTCTGGCTTATGATAAATATAAAAGCGGCTTTGGGAATGAATATGTTAAAGAAGTTGGGATAGATGAATTGTTTGAAAAAACCGATATTTTGAGTTTACATGTTCCGCTTACTGAAGAAACTTATTATATGTGTGATATTTACTTTATTAATCAGTTTAAAAAGGATTTTTATCTGATAAATACAGCCAGAGGACCTGTTGTAAAAACAAATGATTTGGTTGAATATCTAAAAATTGGTAAAATTAAAGGAGTATGTTTGGATGTAATTGAATATGAACAATTTTCTTTCGAAGAAATTCAGTCTGAAAATATGCCTGAAGCTTATCATTATCTGATAAAATCCGAAAATGTATTACTTTCGCCACATATTGCAGGTTGGACTGCTGAGTCTAAAATAAAATTAGCAAAAGTGTTGGCAGAAAAGATTATCAATTTATATATTTAGTTGATAGTATTTATAATTTAAACCATTGATATCATGTTAATTTCACCTTGTGGGGCAAAGTGTGAAGAATGCCCTTTTTATCAAAAACCATGTATTGGTTGCAAAAGTTTGAATGGAAAAGTTTTCTGGGCTGCAAATCATATCGAAAGCGGAATTTGCCCGATGTATGATTGTGCTGTAAACAACAAAGAACTTGGTAGTTGCGGTAATTGCAATGACTTACCCTGCGAAATGTTTTATAATATGAAAGATCCGAATATGACTGATGAAGCGCATCAAAAGTCTATTATGGAAAGAGTTAATACGCTTAGAACCTAAAGCCTAAAATTCCTGATAGATTTCGTTTTTAACCAATTCAATAGCCACATCAACGGGAAGTTTTTCTACGCTGGCAATTAGTTCAAAAATAACTTTAGCAAGCTCAGCTGAATCTGCATTTTTGTCTAAATTGCTTGAAGCATTGTTGATAACGTTAATTAAATCATCTTTTGCATTCTTTACGATTTGCCATGCCTGTGAAGATATATAAAGCTGTTGCGAAAGATTGTGCTCATATTCTTCTCTTATTGCAATAACCATGGCTGTTTGTAATTGTGCAACATTCATATTTGGTTCGCTTACTCTTAAAAGCAAACTGTTTGGCGAAATTCTTTCGAGAAATAATATAATTCTTTCATAAGCCTGCAAACGAACAGGCGTAATAAAACGCTGATTATTATTTTGATTATTCATTTTCATTTCCAGTACTTTCTTTTTATTTTCATTTTCAAGAAATGTTTTTATTAAGAAATAAGCTGTAAATAAAACAATTATCGAAGGTAAGGTGTATTTTAAAATTTCAAATATCTGATACATGATGTTTTTATAAATTAATTTGCAAACCTACATTTTTTTTTTCAAAATCAAAACCTGTTTGTGATTTTATAACGAAATAATAGAAATAAAATTGCTTTTTTACTTGTTTGTTTCATTTCATTTCGTAATTTTGCGAAATACAAAACAAATAAGTATAATCAAAATGGAAATAAAAGTATTAGGAACAGGATGTGCAAATTGTAAAACACTGGAAAAAGGGGTTTTAATTGCTGTTGAAGATTTAAAAATTGATGCAAAAGTTGAAAAAATTGAAGATATTGTAAAGATAATGGGTTATGGAATAATGAAAACACCCGGTTTGGTTATTGACGGAAAAGTGGTGATGAGCGGGAGAGTTCCTTCTGTAACTGAGTTGAAAGAAATTATAGCAAAACATCAATAACTTATGGCTGCAAAACCAAAGTTTACTGCTCAGCAAGAGCAAATTGCAAGAATTGCGAAAGCTTTAAGCCATCCTGCAAGAGTCTATATTCTTGAAAAGTTAAACGGACTGAATGGCTGTTGTACCAGTGGCGAAATGATAGGTGATATTCCAATTGCCCGTTCTACCTTATCGCAACATTTAAAGGAACTTAAGTATGCAGGATTGATTCAGGGGGAGATTGAACCACCTACTATAAAGTATTGTATCAACCGCACTAACTGGGAGATTGCCAAAATGCTTCTGGGCGAATTTTTAAAGTAAAATAAGATGAATCATTTTCAAGGTAATTCATTTCGTAAATAGTGGAAATAAAATTAATAATTAAAAATATATCTCATGAAAACAATAAAAATTTTATTCTTAGCAAGTATTATCTTGTTAACTGCCTGCAAAACAAAAAACAATGAGCAGGAAAACAAAGAGCAAAAAACTGACTCTACTGCTGTTGCAAGTACAATTCCTGAAAACTTAAGCGGACAAATTCCCGAAAAAACAATGCAGTTGTCAGAAAAACAAGCGGTATTGCTGATTCAGAACTTTCACTTAACCAATCGCTGTGCAACTTGCAGGGCAATTGAAGCTGCTGCTCGCAAAACATTGGAAACTTATTTTAAAAACGAAATAACTGAAGGAAGAATTGTTTTTTCGGTAATAGATGTTGATGATGAAGCTAATAGTAAGATAGCCGAAAAATATCAGGCAGCTGGTTCAGGATTGTTTGTTACAAAATTATTTAAAGGAAAAGAAGAAACCAAAGATCTGACCGATGATGCATTTAGCTATGCTCGTAATGAAGAAGCTAAGTTTATAGAAATAATAAAAGCTCAGATTTCTGAATATTTGAAATAAAACAATTTCAATACTTTATAAATTTATTTAAATGGAATTTCTGCAAAATCTGTTAGACAACAATAATATCCCGTTTTTATCAGCTTTACTTTTGGGTTTGATGACAGCCATAAGCCCTTGCCCTTTAGCTACTAATATTACTGCAATTGGCTTTATTAGCAAAGATCTGGAAGATCGCAAAAAGATTTTTTACAATGGTTTATGGTACACTTTAGGAAGGGCTGTAAGTTATACGGTTTTAGGTGTAATTCTGTATTTTGGAGCCAGTAAATTTCATGTTGCCAAGCTTTTTCAATCTAATGGGGAGAAATTTCTGGGTCCTTTATTGATTTTAGTTGGTATTTTAATGCTCGATTTTATCAAAATTAAATTTCCGGGATTTAGTGGCATTAGTGATAGAATTGGGAAAAACAGCAAAAGTAACTGGTGGACGGCATTATTGCTCGGAATTGTTTTTGCACTGGCTTTTTGCCCATATAGTGGTGTTTTGTATTTTGGTATGCTAATTCCTATGACTATAAGCAGTGTTTCAGGCTTATTTCTTCCTTTTGTTTTTGCAGTAGCTACTGGATTGCCCGTAATTATTATTGCATATTTATTGGCATTTAGTGTTTCGAGTGTAGGGGGTTTTTACAACAAAGTAAAAATTTTTGAAAAATGGTTCAGACGTGTAGTTGCCATTCTGTTTATGCTGGTGGGGCTTTACTATATTTTTATTTTCTATTTAAAATGACAGGGAAATTAGAACACGGATTACACAGATCCCAAGGGGAAACGCGGATTAAACGTCTGCCTGACGGCAGACAGGGATTTAAAAATCAGCGAAAATCAGCGTTTCCGGCACGGATCCGTATTATCCGCGTCCTGATATAATTATCAAATTGATAAATTTTTAAATTACTTAATAATGAATTTTCAAATTTTCAAATCAAGACATTTTCAAATTGTAATTTTACTATTACCAATTTGGTTTTTGATATATCATAATTTGCTTCCTTTTACTGATTGGCTGGTTTTTAATGTTTTTGGTATGACCAAAGGGGAGCATCTGGCTGAAGCATTGTGGTTTCTGATTTTTGAATTTCCGAAAGTAATGCTTTTGCTTACTTTAATCATCTTTTTTGTAGGGATTATC
>CAZWRD010000203.1:0-4253 GCA_964636105.1 uncultured Bacteroides sp. | reverse complement strand
TAAATGTGCCCTTGCTCGGACAAATTCCTATTGTTCAAAGCATTCGTGAGCATGGCGATGCCGGTCGCCCTATTGCTTGCGACGAGGACAGCATTTCGGGAAGTGCTTTCAGAGAATTAGCCATTAAAGTAGTTGATTGTATTGATATCAGAAACCGAAATCAGGCGGCTACTAAAAAAGTAGAAATGAAACATTAATCAAGTGGGGATTTAAAATGCTTGGAATCACCCCAAGCATTGTATCCTACTTCGTGATCAACTAATTTTACACGCACATCGATACAATTTTTGCAATCGTCGGCATTTTCGTCGGTGCAAGGTTTGTTTTCGTAAAGCGCATAACTGTCGCGGTATTTTCCGGGTGTGATATTGGGCATAAGTATATTTGCACCAATCTGAATAGCCTTTTCGCGCCCCATTTTATCAATAGTTTGCAAAGCCGTAGTGGCTGCTATATTTATATTGGGCATCAATATACGCAGTACTGCAATCATTCGTAAAGTCAGCTTAAAACGCTCTTCGAGAGGCATTAAACTTTCTCTAAATTCGTACAATGGTGTATCTTTGTGCTCAATATAAGGTCCCATGCCACACATGGCAATATCCATTTCTTTCATAAACAGTAAATCATCGGCTAAATGTTCGGTAGTTTGAAAGGGCAAGCCAACCATTACGCCTGTACCCACTTGATAACCAATTGATTTCAACGTTTTTAATGCATTTACACGGGCATTGTAGTCGTGTAAGGCGTTAGTAGGATGTATTTTGTTGTATAATGCTATGTCCGACGATTCGATGCGTAATAAATAGCGGTGTGCGCCACTATTAAACCACTGACGGTAAGTATTTTCCGATTGTTCACCACACGAAAGTGTTATGCCAATTTCGTTATTTGTAAGTTCCTTCGATTTTTGAATAATGCGGTCAATTTTCTCAACAAAAGCACTATTGCTCAATTCGCCCGACTGGATGGCGACTGACCCATAGCGATTTACATGGGCAAAACGTATAGCTTCTAATACCTCGTCGTCCGTAATATTATAGCGATATGTACTTTCATTTGACTTACGAATGCCGCAATACAAACAATCTTTTTCGCATACATTGGACATTTCGATTAACCCGCGCAAGTGTACCACATTACCCAAATGTGATTTTTTTAAAGCAGCTGAATACCGGAAAAGCTTTTTTTCATCTTCACCGCTTACGTTCAGTAAAAATAAAATATCTTCGCGTGTTAACTCGCCTTTGGATAGTATGTTATCGATTAATTTCATTTTTTCACTTACTGCTTCCCACTAATAACAAAAGGCGCTGTTGCTCTTTCAAAAATACCATTCATGTAGGCTATGGCCAATCCATAATTCGAAACTGGAATACCAGCATCTACAGCAGGTTTTAGTCGGCCAGCTAATTGTTTGCGAGTTACCATACAACCTCCACACTGTATAATCATGGCAAAGTTTTGGATGGGTTCATCAATTTCAGATAAACCTGCAACAATTTTGAATTCCAGTTTTTTATTGCTAAATTTCAACAACCAATTTGGCAGCTTAAATCGCCCAATATCCTCACAACTAACCTGATGTGTGCACGATTCGAGTATCAAAACTTTATCGCCATCTTTTAATTTCGAAATATGAGGTGTTCCTTTCATGTAATTTTCAAAATCACCTTTCAAACGGGCAAAAACAACACTAAAACCTGTCAAAGGTATGTCTTCGGGAATAAGTTTTGATACTAACCCAAATGCCTGACTGTCAGTTACAGCCAATGCCGGACGGATGCCCTTTTTTAAAAAATTTTCAATTTCTGTTTCTTTTACAACTACGCAAATTCCGTCATTATCAAGCACATCACGTATGGCCATGTTTTGTGGCAAAATCATTCGTCCATCAGGCGCTTCGCTATCAACTGGCGTTATTAGCAAAACCACATCCTTTGGCTGAAATAAACCTGCAAAAAGTGATGGTTTTTGATAGGCAGTTAGTGGTATTATTTCTTTTAATTTATCAGTAATCTGATAATCAATATCTTGTCCGAGTGTATTGAACTCAATTATTTCCGATAAAGTGATAGCTTGAATGGCATTAACTGTTTCGATTGTTAATGCTTCGATGTCGCTTTTGTTGTGCACAATCACATAAGGCACTTCGTATTCGTCGAACCGTCGAATTAAATCGGTTTCGAATTCCCCAAAAGTATTTTGAGCAATAACCAATAGGGCACAGTCAATTTTTGGAATTACTTCAAGCGTTTTTTTAATGCGTTTTGCACCCAAATCACCCACATCGTCAATTCCGGCAGTGTCAACAAGAATAGCTGGACCTATTCCAAAAATTTCGACTGATTTTTTTACAGGGTCGGTTGTAGTGCCTGCATGTTCGGATACTATGGCAATGTCTTGCCCTGTTAGCAAATTTATAAGGGAGCTTTTCCCGTTATTTCGTCGGCCAAAAATGCCAATATGTGGTTTTGTCATAACTTAATAGTATAAATCGCGTTCTCCATTTTTTATGCGTTCAATGCGCCTACGCACCGATTGTTGCATTTTGTCATCGAGCGTAATCATATTTTTTTCGATAGCTTTCCACCCTTTTTCGGCAGTTTTTTCGGGAGCGTAATCCTGAATATATTCGGCCATGGTTAAAATCGCATTCGGAGTGCAGAATCGTTTGATAAATCCGGGCACCGAAAATTCCATAAAGTGCTCACCTGTACGCCCTTGTCGGTAACACGAAGTGCAAAACGATGGTAACATTTCTTGGTCAATAAGCTCGTCAACTATCTCATTGAGCGATCGTCCATCGTTTATGCGGAACTGACCTTTGTTTAAATCCTGTTCTTTATTTTCGTTTTTTGCATAGCTTCCCAGTTCTAATTTTGTTCCACCATCAATTTGCGAAACGCCAAATTGCAATAATTCATTTCGCAACGCAGCTGGTTCACGCGCCGTGAGAATCATTCCAGTGTAAGGCACAGCAAGCCTCAAAATAGCTATTAAGCGTGCAAAATCTTCGTCGTTTACAAAATATTTATCGCCCATTTTAAGCATGGATGCATCTTTTATACGTGGAAACGAAATAGTATGCGGACCCACATTGTAACAGGCTTCCAAGTGATTGGTGTGCCGAACCAATGCCAATACTTCAAAACGCCAGTCGTATAAACCGAAAAGCGCACCAATTCCCACATCGTCCAACCCAGCTTCTTGTGCTCTATCAAGCGAAGTAAGTCGGTAATCGAAATCGGCTTTTTTGCCGCGTAAATGATAGGTTTGATACGCTTCTTTGTGATAAGTTTCCTGAAAAACCTGATAAGTGCCAATGCCCGATTCCTTTACAGTTCTAAATCCTTCAATATCCAAAGGGGCCGCATTAATATTCACACGTCGAATTTCACCATTGCCTTTTTTTACGCTGTAAGCCACTCTTACTGAGTTGGCTATAAATTCCGGACTGTATTGCGCATGCTCGCCGTACACCAAAATTAATCGTTTCTGACCGTTTTCCTCCAATGCTTCAATCTCACTAATTATTTCGGCATCGTCAAGTGTTTTGCGAACAGCATCGGTGTTCGAAGCCCGAAAGCCACAATACGTACAGTTATTTGAGCATTTATTACCTACATACAAAGGTGCAAAAAGCACAATACGATTGCCATAAATGGTACGTTTTAAGGTGCGAGCTCCCTCTTTTATTAATTGTATTGATTGGCTGTCGGTGGCATTTATTAAAACAGCAACTTCTTGTAAATTAAGCCGTTGCTTCGAAAGCGATTTCTCAATCACTTCACGCACATTGGCCGGATTTGACTCTGTATTGTTAATATAATTCCATATTTCATCGTTATCAATAAACGATTGCATGGGTATGTCAGGAATTTGGTAACTTTCGGGTGTAAATTTCATAATTCTAAAATTTGCAATCAATTGATTATGTGTATATTAACTTGAATTACGATTGCAAATGCTGTTGTTTCAAATTTTGTGCAAAGATACAAAAACTCATTAATATAATTCATAGTTGAAATCATTACAAAACTTAAAAATAATTAGCACTTTAGTCAGTTAAATATACTTATTTCTAAATGCATTTAAATTTCATAGAAATTATAAGTATATTTGCAGGATAATCATAGTATTTCAATGAATGGATAAACACCTGCATATTGTTGCTTTCGATATTCCCTACCCACCAAATTATGGTGGTGCTATTGATGTGTTTTTCAGGATAAAAGCATTGAGCGAAAGCG
>CAZWRD010000202.1:0-4324 GCA_964636105.1 uncultured Bacteroides sp. | reverse complement strand
GAATGCAAACAATGTAAACAATGCAAACAATGCAACGTTTGCATATGTTCCGCAGGATGGTGATGATGTTTCTTGCGATATGCTTTCAAGCGCAACATGTACAACCGATAGTTTGGCTTCATCCAACACGATTGATCTTACCGTGAATCCCATTCTTTCTGTTAGCGTTTCAATTACAGTTTCTCAGAACCCCGCTGATGAAGGGTTCCCGGTTACTTTTATGGCAATTCCTGTTAATGGTGGTCTCTCTCCGCAGTACCAATGGATAGTTAACGGAGAAAAAGTTGAGAATGGAGGTGCTACGTATTCGTATTATCCAACAGATGGCGACGAGGTTTATTGTACCATGGTGTCCGTAGAACTATGTATTCCTGCTGATCCTGCTGTTTCCAATCTGATCACGATGCTTGTTAACCAGTTGCCGGAGAATGCGGTTTTACAAAATATCATTGTAAATGATCAGCAATGTTTTGACGCGTTGCAAACAATTCAAGTAGCCGGGAATGGTGAGACGTTTCTTGTCAGGGCTGGTGGCAGCGCGACATTGATTGCAGGTCAGAAAATCAGTTTTTATCCCGGAACTATTGTTGAAAAGGGAGGATATTTGCATGGGTATATTGCGCCAGACGGTCCGTGGTGTAACACGCCACCGTTGGTCGCGGTTGTTTCAGGAACTCAGGAAAAAGAGACTGAAGCAAAGAACCAAATTGCAAAGGTATTTCCCAATCCAACATCAGGCGATTTTTATATTGAAATGAACTCCATTGATACCATATCCGGGGTTACCAGGGTAGATATTTTCAACATGAACGGTACATTGATAAAAGAAGAAAAAATGCTAAATACCGGGAATGTAAAATTGTCAGTTGCAGGTTATCCAGCTGGTATGTATTTGGTTCGGATTCATCACGGGGACTCTATATCGTTTTCGCGCCTGATAAAACAGGATTAGGCTTTCCGGGATCGCAAGGCATATATATGAATGGTTTATTTTTGGACGGGATGGCGTACCTTGTGTACGCCATTTCATTTTAATAAAGAACTGATTACCTGTACAGTGTGTTATACCGATGCTATGTAAAATAGCGGAAATCCGGAACGCTCATTTATTGTTATCCCGTATTGCTCAATTTCCTATAATCAATTACTTTTCAATACTTTAATAATATTGTATTATTCAAGGTGAATTGAGCGTCAATAGAAACTATATTTCAACAAAAATGAAAACCAGGACCCGACTTATTGTTCTCGCATTGTTTGTGATTGGACAATTCTTTACGCTTGTAAATTTTGTGCATGCGGTTGTTGCGAACCCAAACCCGGTTATTTACACCCAGCCAGATGGAAACACACTGACGATAACCATTAAAGGAGACGAAAGCATACATTGGGCAGAGACATCAGACGGATATACTATTATGACCAATTCAACAGGAACGTATGAATATGCAATGAAGGATCGGGCGGGGAAACTGGTTTTTTCCGGGATTCAGGCGAAAGACCCCGGAAAACGCAGCCCTGCGGACGTTGCCATGCTGTCGAAGTTGGGAAAAGGATTGTTTTTTAGCGATTTGCAGGTTGGGGAGATGAAAAAACTCCTTCTTAAAAACGGTTCCTCAGATGCCCCTTTAATGGGAGGTTTCCCATCAACCGGCACCCGTAAATTGCTAATGATCCTTGCGAATTTCAGCAATACCACCACCACTTACAGCCAGGCGAATTTCAGCAATTATATGAACCAGGTAAACTACAATGGAACCGGAAGTTTCAGGGATTATTACATTGAGGTTTCCTACGGCCAGCTTATTGTCAATTCAACGGTTACGATATGGGTGACATTACCGAACACCCATGATTATTATGGTCCCGATTCGAAGTGGGGAGAGTTTGCATACCAAGCGGTGGTTGCGGCCAATAACCAGGCTTCGGTGAATTTTGCCGAGTACGATAATAATCTGGATGGTGTTGTGGATGGTGTTGCAATTTTTCACCAGGGACAGGGACAGGAAGAGACCGGAAATGTTAATGATATCTGGTCTCATAGCTGGGATCTTTCCTCGGCAGGATATTCTTCCTCGCTACGCACGTTTGATGGTGTTCTGGTTGATGCATACACAACCATGCCGGAAAGAAATTCCACCGGAATGGGTACAATTGGGGTGATGTGCCATGAATTTGGTCACAACCTGGGTGCCCCTGATTTTTATGACACGGATTATTCCTCAAACGGCTCCTATTCAGGAACAGGTTACTGGGATCTGATGGCCAGTGGCTCATGGAACGGGACATCGGGTACAAAACCGGCCCACCCGAATGCATGGATAAAGGCTTTTCTTGGTTGGACGACTCCGGTTGTTCTATCTTCCGCGCAAACCAAAGTACTTAGGAATGCACAGGTTTACCCAGATGTTGTACGATATAACACAACCACGGCCAATGAATATTTTCTTTGTGAAAACAGACAAAAAACTGGATTTGACGCGGGAATTCCAGGGCATGGCATGATTATTTATCATGTAGACGGAAACTACATTTCGTCGCATATGTACGCCAATAATATCAATACTGGGTCCCACCAGGGCATGTATCCTGTTTGTGCCAGTGCGTCAGGAAACCCGCCAACTGTATACGGCACGATAAATAGTACAGGATGCCCATACCCGGGTACCGCTGCAAAAACCACCTTTACCGATGCCACAACACCGCATTCTCATTCATGGGCAGGGGCAAACACCGGATATCCCCTGACTTCCATTGCAGAAAATACGACCACCAAGGAAATCACCTTTTGTTTTGTTTCATGCTTTTCAAACGCGGATCCGACCAACTTTGCAGCTAATGCCTTCAGTTCGAATCAGGTTAACCTTTCATGGACATTGAATGGCACAAGTAACCCTGTTATGGTCGCCTACAATACAACGGCCACCTTTGGAACTCCGGTCACCGGCACCGCTTATTCATCTGGCAACGTGGTTGCTGGCGGCGGTACAGTTCTCTATAATGGAAGCACTACAGCATTCAGTCAAACGGGATTGAATCCAGGCGTTACTTATTATTATAAAGCCTGGTCTGTAGCGACAGGTTCAATTTACTCTCCAGGGGTTACGTCGAGTGCAACAACACCTTGTGGAACCCTTTTCCCGGTAAGTGTTTCAATTTCGGCTTCAGCAAACCCTGTATGTGCAGGCGTAGGTGTTACTTATACCGCAGTCCCGGTGAATGGAGGAACAGCTCCCGTATATCAGTGGAAGGTCAATGGAATTAACATTCTAGGCGCTACAAATTCAACCTTTTCCAATGTGCCAGCCAATGGCAGTAATGTGACATGTGTTCTAAATTCCAATGCACCGTGCATTACAGGCAATCCTGCAACGTCAAATACCATTACGATGGTCGTGAATCCTTTGCTGGTCGTTGGTTCGGTCAGTGCAAACCAAACCATCTGTATCAACAATATGCCAACTCAGTTAAATGGCGTTGCTCCGCTCAACGGAACAAATCCTGTTTATCAATGGCAAAGTTCTTTAGACAACATTACTTTCAATAATATTGCAGGTGCAACCAGCCTTTCTTATCGGCCGGGGATCCAGACTGTTACCAGCTATTTCAGACAGATTCAAAATGCCTCCGGCACCTGTGGAGGACCCTTACCGACCAATATTGTAACTATTACCGTTAGTCCGCTCTTGCCAGTCAGTGTTACGATTAGCGCATCAGCGAATGAAGTTTGTTCAGGCACAACGGTGAGCTTTACGGCTTATCCCGTCAATGGCGGAACGGCGCCAGCATATCAATGGAAGGTGAATGGAAATAATGTAAGCAATGCGAACAATGCAACGTTTGCATATATTCCGCTGAATGGTGATGTTGTTACCTGCGCGCTGACATCCAATGCGACCTGCCTGACAGGCAACCCTGCGATTTCTAACCCAATTGCGATGACGGTTAATCCGCTGCTGCCGGTGAGTGTTTCGATTACCGCATCGGCCAGCGAGGTTTGTGCAGGCACAACGGTTAGCTATACAGCAATCCCGGTCAATGGAGGCACAACGCCTGCTTATCAGTGGAAGGTGAATGCAAACAATGTAAGCAATGCGAACAATGCAACGTTTGCATATGTTCCGCAGGATGGTGATGTTGTTACCTGCGCTCTGACTTCCAATGCAATTTGTGCTATAGGTAACCCTGCAATTTCTAACAGTATCGCTATCGTAATAATCCCCCAACTGGTTGTTGGTTCAATCGGATCAGATCAGACCATTTGTGCTCAGTCCGCTCCTGCCCAACTGACTGGAGTCCCACCGGCCAATGGAACGAATCCGGT
>CAZWRD010000201.1:0-4340 GCA_964636105.1 uncultured Bacteroides sp. | reverse complement strand
CAATGTATTGAAATATTGTCAGTTCCGTTATAAGCAAAATCAGTGATATCTATTTCATTCCATCCATTTACAAACGAAAGCGGACCATCATAAACCAATGTATATGCAGTATTTGTAGGATCTTCATATCCGGCAGTTCCATATATTGCATTGGTAGTGTGTTTGATATAAATTTTTTGATTTGTTACAGTTTTAGGTCCGTTTGTACAATTCAAAGCAATTTTTGTAATTGTTTTAGCTGTTCCTAAAGCACTTTGTGGATAAATCATTGAACTCCACGAATATTTCCAATATGAATATATTGGCATGGTGTTGGAAACTGTTCCTGTTCCAACTTCAACATAGTTTTGTGCATTTATGCTTGTAAACATGCATAATAGCAATATTGCCGAAGCAATTGTTTTTGATAAAAATTTGATTTTTGAAATCATTTTGTTTATTAGTTTATTGTTTATAAAAATTTTATTTAATGAATTTCACATATGACGCTTAATCTCTATAATTAGTTAAGCAATTTTTTTACAAAATTCGTGAATTTAATCATAATGAATAAATTAAAGTAGTCCGAATTCAGGAATTCGGACTACTTTGTTTAGATAGATATCGATTTTTTGCTTAATTTTATACTCAGAAATAAATCAATTTTATGATTATTTCAAAATTGAAAGTTTTAGTTTATAAAAAGGGTTGTTTTGTGTAACAACTCTTTTTTTTATTATAGAGACTAAAATAATATAAAATTGAAGTAAGTAAAAATTAAAAAATTGTTTGGTTTGAAAAGGGAAAAACCTAAAAGGTTTTAAAACCTTTTAGGTTTATATTCATGATTTTATGATTTAAGTATTTGTTGACAAAGACCTTTTATACCAGACTCTATATGTTTCTTAATAATTATATTTGTTTTTCCAGAGCAATTTCAATCGGTTTCTGATTTCGTTTTCTTTGGCATTATTCTGAGGTTCGTAAAACTTCTTTCCTTTTATTTTTTCGGGCAGAAATTCCTGATCTACAAAGTTATTCTCGAAACTATGGGCATATTTATATTCTTTTCCATAGCCAATATCCTTCATTAGTTTGGTAGGTGCATTGCGTATATGCAAAGGCACAGGCAAATCGTCGGTTTTACTCACAAAAGCCAGCGCTTCGTCAATAGCTGAATAACTTGCATTGCTTTTGGCTGAAGTTGCCAGATAAATAGCTGTTTGCGACAATATTATCCTCGATTCGGGATAACCGATTTTATTCACTGCTTCAAAACAGGTATTTGCTAACAATAAAGCATTGGGATTGGCATTTCCTATATCTTCCGATGCTAAAATCAACATACGGCGGGCAATAAATTTTAAATCCTCCCCTCCTGCTATCATACGTGCCAGCCAATATATTGCGGCATTGGGATCGCTTCCTCTGATTGATTTAATAAATGCAGAAATAACATCGTAATGCATTTCGCCACCTTTGTCGTACAATGCCAGATTTTGTTGTACAGTATCCAAAACCAATTGATTTACAATTACAATCTTGTCTTTTGCACTACACATATATAGTACCAATTCAAATGCATTAAGCAATCTACGTGCATCTCCTCCCGAAATTCGCAATAAGGCTTCGTATTCTTCTATTGTTATTTCTTTATTGAGTTCCTTTTCTTCAAAAATCCTTGCTTTTTCGAGCAAATTGAGTAAATCATCTTTCTCAAGATTTTTCAATATATAAACCTGACATCTTGACAACAAAGGAGATATCACTTCAAACGAAGGATTTTCGGTAGTAGCTCCTATTAATGTTATAATACCTTTTTCTACTGCTCCCAACAGCGAATCCTGTTGCGATTTGTTGAAACGATGGATTTCGTCGATAAACAATATGGCGTTTTTTTCAGATTTGCCTGCTTTGTCTATCACTTCTCGTACATCTTTTACGCCTGAACTAATGGCACTTAATGTAAAAAAATCTTTGTTGAGATATTTTGATATAATATGAGCTAAGGTAGTTTTGCCAACTCCGGGTGGTCCCCATAATATCATCGATGGAATATTGCCCGATTCAATTGCATTGCGTAATATGGCATTTTTGCCTACCAGATGTTGCTGTCCGATATAATCTTCGAGCATAATTGGCCGAAGTCTTTCTGCTAATGGAGGTAACTGACTCATTTTTGCTTGTTTTTGATATGAATGGCTAACCAGATACAATTGGGCTCTAAGCTTACATAACTTACCCTATGTTCCTGATTTGCCGGTATAAAAACATAATCGCCGGCTTTTAGTTTTACTGATGGCTGATGTTTGTATTGGAGTTCGGCTTCGCCACTAAGCAACATTACCCATTCATCATCAGGCTGATTATACCAAAAACCTTCAGGCGAAGCTTTGCCATAAGATGCTATGCGTTCGATGCAAAGGTTCTCATTTCTGAAAATGTCCTCAAACAATTCTGCTTCCGAAGCTGATGGAAGCCCTTTAAATATATTCTCAAGCATATTTTTAAAGATAATCTTCTATTTGACCTTTTCCCTGACGGATAATTTGAAAATCGTCATCAATACAACTTACTACTGTTGAAGG
Source organism: uncultured Bacteroides sp. (assembly GCA_964636105.1). GTDB lineage: Bacteria > Bacteroidota > Bacteroidia > Bacteroidales > JACABE01 > JACABE01. Next base: position 1,773 of record CAZWRD010000201.1, on the reverse strand, counting down.
CTCGTTGTCGCCATAGCCTCCATCAATTACAATATCAACAATATCGCAGTATTTTTCGTAAATCAATTCAGGATCGGTGGTATATTCAATTAAATCATCTTCATCATGTATAGACGTTGACATAATGGGATGACCCAATTCATTTACAATATTACGAATAATAGAATTATCAGGAATACGGATACCAACGGTTTTCTTTTTGCTTTGAAAGAGTTTGGGTACATTGTTGCTGGCTTCCACTATAAAAGTATAAGGTCCGGGCAATGTTTTCTTCATCAGTTTATAAGTAGAATTGCTGATGGGTTTGGCAAAATCGGACAAATGACTTAAATCGTAACAAATAAACGAAAAATTGGCTTTATCTTTTCTGATACCTTTGATTTCGGCAATACGTTCTACGGTTTTTGTTTTAAATATATCGCAGCCCATACCATAAACTGTATCAGTTGGATAAATAATAATACCTCCGTCGTTAAGGCATTCAATTACCGTTTTTACATCTCTTGGATTGGGATTTTCAGGATAAATTTTCAACAACATAGCATCTGTATTTTGATGTTTCAAAATTACGAAAATTAATTATAACTGAACTTTTTAAATTATACTTCTTAATTTACTACCTTTGATAAAATTTATTATCGTTATGAAAACTATATACCATATTAAATTACAGTTTTTGATTTGTATTATTTTATTATTTATTTCTCAACAAAACACCTATTCACAACAACTTATCAGAGATAGCATTGTACATAACGGTGCAAACAGATATTATAATCTATATATACCAGCTGCTTACACCAGCGGACAATCGGTACCGTTGTTGTTTAATTTTCATGGTTACGGACAAACTGCATCTGCTCAGAATCAATATGCCAATTTTATGCCTATGGCTGATAGTACTAATTTTATATTAGTTCTGCCCGAAGGAACTTTACTTAGCGGGATTTCGCATTGGAATGTTGGTTTGCTGGTTTCGCAGGTTGATGATATTGATTTTGTTTTAAAACTGATTGACTCAATTTCGGCAACTTATACAATAAAACAAAACAGAATTTATGCTACTGGCTTTTCAAATGGAGCGTATTTAAGTCAGTTATTGGCTTCGAGAACAAATAAATTTGCAGCAATTGCCAGTGTTTCCGGATCAATAACTCCAGTTAATTTTGCTTCATTATCACCTGAACATCCGGTATCGGTAATGATGATTAATGGCACTTCTGATTTTATTGTTCCATACGCAGGTCTAGCTAACTCAAAACCCATTGAAGATGTGATTAATTATTGGGTTGGATATAACAATTGCAATCCATCGCCAAACGTATTTGCAATTCCTGATACAAATCTTTCAGATGCTGCCAATGCACAAAAATTCAGTTATTTATCGGGTAATAATGGAAGTAAAGTTGTATTAATAAAAGTAAACAATGGTGGGCATACATGGCCTGGATCTGCCTATATTGCCGGAATTACTTGTATGGATTTTAGTGCAAGCACCGAAATATGGAATTTTCTGAAAGACTTTTCATTGAGCACAAATACAAATAATTACCAACTACAAAATGAAGATGTTATATTTTATAATTCCATCAATCAATCTATTGAAATTTCAAATCTGATTGAAAAAGATTTCAATTTAGAAATCTTTTCAGCTACAGGAAATAAAATCTTAGGAACAAAGAATCAATTATCAATTCATATCAATAACTTATCAAATGGAATTTATATAATCAGGCTTAATACCAAAGATAAAGTTTATTGTAAAAAAATTAT
>CAZWRD010000200.1:0-4407 GCA_964636105.1 uncultured Bacteroides sp. | reverse complement strand
CGATACTACCTTACGGGACAAGTAACGCTGATCCCTTTGGGAAACGCGGATTTAAGCAGATTTTTTCTTTGTGCTTTTGTGGTTAAAACGAATGGAAAATATTTGGCTGATAGCCTGGTGTTTTTTATTCAAATATCTCTTTACGTATTCGGCTTAAAGATTTGGGTGCAATGCCCAGATAATTTGCAATATGATATAATTGTACTTTCTGAAAAATAAAGGGATAATTCTTCATCAGTTTTTCATAACGTTCTTTAGCTGTAAGGGTTTGAAATTCTATGGTTTGTTCCACAAATTTTATAAAAGCCTGCTCTGTTAATATTCTGCCCAGTCTTTCTAACTTGGGTATTCTGAGGTATAAATCGCTAATATCTTCTTGTTTAATAATAAGCATTTCAGCATCCTCAATGGCTTTTATACAAATTTCAGAAGGCTTATTGTTCAGTCTGCTTAGGGTATTATTAACCCAATCGCCTTCAAAAGCGAAGTGTAAACTTACTTCATCGCCATTATCCAGGGTTTTTGCATAGATAAGTACACCAGAAATCAGCAAACCTATGTAATTGCATATCTGATTTTCTTTTAAGAAGAAATCATTCTTTTTTATAATTTTATACTCAAAAAGTTTTTCAAATGCAGCTAATTCTTCATCTGTAAGAGCAACTACCGGGCTGATATTTTTTCTTAAAACCTGAATTTTATCCATAAAATAATTGCTTTTTTAAATATATACCTAAAACCCGCAAATAAAATTTTAATATCCACGAATTACACGAATTACACGAATTTTTATAAAATAATCACTATTGTCCGATAAACTTCTTAAACATAAATTTAATTAAGATTCTTCGCTACACTCAGAATCTATATTTTTTTATCGGACACTAATGTAAAATAATTAAATTAAGACAAAAACATGCATTTTATTTTTTGAACGATTGCAAATCATGTAGTTTTTTATACAATCCGTTCAAAGCTAATAAATCATGATGATTTCCTCTTTCTGCAATTTCTCCATTATTCATCACAATAATTTCGTCCATATTATAAATAGTAGATAAGCGATGCGCAATGGCAATGGTTGTTCTGCCTTTCATTACTTTGTCTATGGCATCCTGCACCAGTCGTTCCGATTCGGTATCGAGGGCAGAAGTAGCTTCATCCAATATTAATACCGGCGGATTTTTTAGTACAGCTCTGGCAATATTCAATCTTTGGCGTTGTCCGCCCGACAATAAACTGCCGCTGTCGCCAATATTGGTTTGATAGCCATTTTCCATCTGAATAATAAATTCGTGAGCGTTGGCAATTTTGGCAGCTTCTATTACGCTTTCTTCTGTTACATCTTCTTTGCCAAATGCAATATTATTGAAAACCGTATCATTAAACAAAATACACTCCTGCGAAACAATACCAGTTAATCGCCTCAAAGATTCAATTCCGATTTCTTTTATCGGAATACCATCTAATAAAATATCGCCACCTTTGGCATCATAAAATCTGGGAATCAGGTCAACCAAGGTGGTTTTGCCTGCACCCGAAGGTCCAACAATGGCTATTGATTGTCCTTTTTTTATTTCCAGATTAATCTGTTTTAGCACTTGTTTTTCATTATCATAATAAAAATCAAGATTTTTAAAACAGATCCGATCATCAAAACTTGTTTTATTAATAGCCTGTGGATGTTCTTCAATAATTTCTTTAGCATCAAAAAGGTATTTAATTCGTTCGATGCTGGCTTTTCCTTTTTTTATCTGATATAAAGCTGTAGTTAAACTTTTTGTGGGGTTTATCATATATCCAAACAAAAAAAGATACAAAAAGAATGAAGCACCATCAAGGCTTGATTTGTTGCTAATTATCAAACTTCCACCATATAAAAATGTAATTATCACAATAGTTGTTCCCAATACCTCGCTCAAGGGCGATGCCAAATCGGTGCGTCTATAAATAATGTTTTTAATATTGGTAAAAACTTCATTGTTTTTTTTAAATCTTTCGTTTGAAAAATCAATCGCATTATAAGCTTTAATAATGCGCAAACCACTAATACTCTCTTCAATATTTGAAAGAATACTGCCTTGTTTTATTTGCAATTTGCTTGCTGTTTTTTTTAATATTTTTGATATTCTGCTTATTACCAATGCTCCTATTGGCAATAATATCAACACAAAAAGCGTAAGTTTGTAATTAATTACAAAAAGCGACGAGAGGTAAAAAATAATTGTAATGGTTTGAATAAAGAAGGCTTGTAGCGGTTTTAATACAGATTCATCCAATTCCTGCACATCGTTGGTAGCTCTCGAAATGATATCTCCTTTCTTATGAAACCGATAGAAACTGATGGGTAGTATCAATAATTTGTGATACAAATCATTGCGTACATTGTATAAAATCCCATTGCGTACAGGGGCTAATATGTATGATGATAAATAGCTAAGTAAATTTTTTAAAATAAATAAAAGCATTGCACCTAATGAAATGTATAACAATGCATTATTTTTCCCTTGCAATCTTATTGTTTCAGTAAAAAAGTAATTTACATAAGCTGAAATGGTTTTTACATTAAATTCAAAAGTTTCGGGTTTTACAACTGATGGGATTTTATCAAACAAAAGTTGCAAAAACAAATAAATGGTAGAAAAAGTGATAACAGAAAAAACAACTGCAATAAAGCTGAACAAAATACTTAATATAATCTGAGGAATATATTTGTATAAATATCTGTTTACAAAATCCAGTTTAAACATTGATTTTTATTTGTTTAGATGCCCACATAATTTTGCGGACTTATTTTCTTTAATTCTGCTTTTATATGATTATCAACTTCTAATGTGTCAATAAAGTCTGAAATAGTTAATTGCGTAACTTTTTCGTTAACCCTGGTTAGTGCTTTTAAAGCTTCGTAAGGATTTGGATAGGCTTCTCTTCTGAGGATGGTTTGAATGGCTTCTGCAACTACAGCCCAGTTATTTTCCAAATCTCTTTCCAAAGATGCATTATTTAAAATCAGTTTGTTTAAACCTTTTTTAATTGATTTAAGTGCAATTAAACTATGAGCCATAGGCACTCCAATATTTCTACTAACGGTTGAATCGGTTAAATCGCGCTGCAATCGAGAAATGGGTAATTTGGCCGATAAGTGTTCAAATATGGCATTGGCGATTCCCAGATTTCCTTCGGCATTTTCAAAATCTATCGGATTTACTTTATGTGGCATGGCCGAAGAACCAACTTCACCTTCTTTAAGTTTTTGTTTAAAATAATCCATTGAAACATAAGTCCATATATCGCGGCATAAGTCAATTAAAATGGTATTTATCCGCTTTAGGTTATCAAACAAAGCTGCCATATTGTCGTAATGTTCTATCTGAGTAGTAGTTTGCGAACGATTTAAACCCAATATTTCATTTACAAAATGATTTCCGAAATTTACCCAGTCAATTTCGGGATATGCCACATGATGTGCATTAAAATTGCCGGTAGCACCTCCGAATTTGGCAGAATAAGCTATGTTATTTAGTGTAGCAAACTGTATTTCCAATCTTTCTACAAACACCTGAATTTCTTTTCCCAAAATGGTTGGCGAAGCGGGTTGTCCGTGTGTACGGGCAAGCATTGGAACGGTACTCCATTCATTAGCAAGGGTTTTAAGTATTGTAATAATTTCTGAAATATTATTGTAAAAAACATTTGTATTGGCATCTTTTATCGAAAGTGGTTGAGCGGTATTATTGATATCCTGAGATGTTAATCCGAAATGAATGAATTCTTTATAGTTTTCTATTTTTAATAAATCAAATTTTTGTTTTATAAAATATTCAACTGCTTTCACATCGTGATTGGTAGTTTTTTCAATTTCTTTTACAATTAAAGCATCTTCTTCTGTAAAATTCTGATATACGGTGCGTAATTCCGAATAAAGATTTTTGTTAAAAGATGTAAGCTGAGGTAAAGGCAATTCGCATAATGCAATAAAGTATTCAATTTCGACTAATACCCTGTATTTTATCAGTGATTTTTCTGAATAAAAACCAGTAAGCTCTTTAGTTTGTTTGTGATATCGGCCATCTATCGGAGAAATTGCATTTAATGAAAATAATTCGCTCATTGAAAAGATATTATAATTGATTGAAATTTTTTACAAAAATAGTGAATTATGAATTAGTTTAATAAATAATTATTGCCAAATTTTATTTTTAATTCTTCTTTTCCTGATGAAATACCCATCCAACTAAAAATATTACTTGACAAAAAAGCATGGGTGTTCAATGTTTCCATTTATAATTTTTTTTTAAACTTTAAAAAAGAAGCAAAATGGTTGATTGTGCCAATGGGTGGAATGCGAGTCCGCTCCGAACGAAGGACTGCCCTCAAATCATTAACGCAACAAGGATTTTTAATGGC
>CAZWRD010000199.1:0-4428 GCA_964636105.1 uncultured Bacteroides sp. | reverse complement strand
GCTATTAAAGCAAGTAAAAAGTAAAAAGTCAGAAGACGGAAGACGGAAGTCTGAAGTAGCTTCGCATTTTATATAAAAACCCCCGGTAGTTATACACTATCGGGGGTTTTTGGTTTTAAATTTCTCAAGTGAGGTTTAAAACTTTGTTTATAAACCTATTATAGATGCTAGAAAACCCAAATGAGTCCAATCAAAAACTTCAACAATGATGCTACAATTTTATTAAAAATTAAACCCATTTTATATATTGCAAATATGCTATTTTGTCAAAGAAAAAATTACAAGTTAGTATCGTTGAATTCGTAAATTATATAAGTAAAAAGAACTATTTATTATAATATTATTAAATCTTCAAATTTATTTTTTAGAACGCTGATTACGCTGATCCCTTTGGGAAACGCAGATAAAAGCGGATTTTATTATATAAAAATCTGATGATTATAAAAAAACCACAAAATCAGCGTTTATAGAACGTATCTGCGTATTCCGCGTTCTGATGTTTTTTAAAATATAAATTCAAAGTTTAAAATATTACATTATTTATATCTTATTACTTTAATAAAAAAAACCGATAACACAAATTAAGCAAAAGAATCATTTATTATAATACTTTAAAATACTTTATTTTACATCTTATTACCTAATTATCGTATCAAATCCCTTAATATTCAGAAAATAATACATATATTTGTAGGCAGTTTTGCCAATAATGGCAAGCAAAAACAAAACAAGCAATAGTACAGATGAAAAGAGTATTAGCTATCCTTATTATTTTTGTTAGCATTGTAAATTTATATTCGCAACAGCCGATTAATTCCGACAGTCTTGAAAAATTACTTCCAAAATCGAAAGGTAACGAACGCATAGATTTGCTCAACAGCATTTCGTGGGAAATAAAATATAATAATCCTGAAAAAGCTGGCAAAATGGCAGACGAAGCTATAAATCTGTCACAAAAAACACAATATGCTTACGGCTTGGCACTTGCAAACAAAAACAAAGCAGGCATAGCTATTATACAGGCAAATTTTACAGAAGCCAAACCTTATCTGCAAAAAGCCGAATATTATATAAACAAAACCAGCGACCAATTTAACAAAGCAAAAATATATAACCTTACAGCCATTATTTATCGCGAAGAACGCAATTTTATCAAATCAATAAATTATCAGAAGAAAGCACTCGAAATATTTAAAGAATTAAAAGACAGCAACGAAATAACCGGCAATTTGCATAACCTTGCCATACTAAACGGTCGAATGAATAATTCGTACGAAGAACTAAAAATATATACCGAAATCATTAATATCGAAATAGCCCGCCAAAACCACTTTGGCATTGCCCGCACTGCCAATAATCTGGCAGCATGTTTCAACGGTTTAAACAAACTAAACGAAGCCCTCAAATACTTTAACATAGCTTCAAAATCGGCAAAAACTGCTAACAACCCCAACTTCGAATCATCAGCCTATCATGGCATTGCTAATGTTTATTCCAAACAAGGCAAAATAAAACAAGCAATGCAATATTATAACAAAGCCATCGAAATTAATATTAAATATGGGTTTAAAGATTTTTTGGCAAACAATTATTTTAATCTTGCCGATATTTTTAAAGCCCAAAAAATGCTGGAAGAAAGCAACGAATATTATATAAAAGCATCTCAGCTATTCGAAGAAAGTGGCAATTATCAAGACTATATAAACGCTTATTCACAATTGGCATACAACTATTTGATGCAAAACAACATTAAAAAAGCCAAAGAAATAGCCGAAAAAACCATACAGATAGCCGAAAAAATAAACAGTTTGCCCAATTTATGCACAGCCCATTTACTGCATTACAACATCAGCAAAAAAACCCAACAATTCAACGAAGCACTAAAACACTTGGAACAATACAACTTATATACTGATAGCCTACGCATACTCGAACGCGAAAATCTCCAACTTGAACTACAAACCAAATTCGAAATCAAAAACATCGAAAACACCAATGCACGTCTTTTGGCCGAAAAAAAACTTCAACAAAACACCATTTCAACCAGAAACATACAACTATTTTTATCCCTTTTTGCTTCCCTAATAATACTTGCAATTGCCATTGCTTTATTTGTAATGAAACGCCGGCTTAGTAACATTAATCATAAACTAAAACTAATGAATGAAAAAATACAACAACAAGCAAGCGAACTAACCGAAGCCAACAATACCAAAGACAAACTATTCTCAATAATAGCCCACGATCTCAAAAACCCATTCCAATCACTTCTCGGAATAACAGAAATAATAATTGAAGACTATGACGAAATAAGCAAAGCAGAACAAATAAGACTTATTAAACAGCTCAATCAAAGCAGTCAAACTACCTACACATTGCTCGAAAACCTATTAAACTGGTCAATGAGTCAATCGGGCAAATTATTACCCGACATTGCAGAAACCAATATATTCGAAATCATAAAAGGCGAAACCGAGAAAATAAGTAGTTTAACACAAGCCAAAAACATCAAAATCAACAATCAGTGCAACCAACAATACAATGCCCTAGCCGATAAAAATATGCTAGCAATGATATTGCGAAATCTGATAACCAATGCCATTAAGTTTTCATTTCAGGATGGCGAAATACAAATAAAAAGCATCAAATCAGATACACATCTTAAAATAGAAGTAATCGATTTCGGAATGGGTATAGATGAAAACAAACTACCCGAAATTTTTAATTTCAAAACCAACAAAAGCACCCAAGGAACTGCAAACGAAAAAGGTAGTGGCTTAGGATTAATGCTCTGCAAAGAATTTGTTGAAACATTAGGAGGCAGTATTTTTGTTGAAAGCAAAGTAAACCTCGGAAGTACATTCAGCTTTACACTTCCATTGCAAAAAAAATAATTGCTTTTGTAACTTAATAAAATTCACGTTAAACCCCGATTTAGTTATTGTTTTAAATTATTTAAAATAATATAATTACAATACAGCACCCACATAATTCGATAGTTCACTTTCTAATGAGCAAATTGGGTTTAATTAGTGTTTTAAAAATTTATCAGACAATATTGATATTTTCATCAAAAACTTCACTATAATTTTAATACGAAAACCTTTTTGCAGTTATATTTGTTTATAAACAACTATAAAGAAAACAAATACTTATACATGAGAACATTGCTTATATTATTTATCAGCCTCTTGCTTCTCAATTTTGGTTTCGGACAAAAAGCAGATTTTTATTACAAATCAGGCAGTATCAAATACAAAGCGGGCGATTATAGGGGAGCCATTTCCGATTTCGACCAATGTATTGCAGCCGATTCAACAAAAAAACTATCAGCTTTTTACGAACGCGGATTGGCAAAAGTAAAAATAGGGGAATATCAAAATGCCATTAAAGATTTTGATACCTATATAGCATTGCTTCCTTCCGATGAAAATGGCTATGTAAATCGTGGTTATTTAAAAAGCAAACTAAACGACACCAAAGCAGCATTTGCCGATTTAAATAAAGCCATCGACATCAATCCTCGAAATGCTTTGGCTTACCAATATCGCGGAAATATCAAAATAAAACTGCTTGATTATAGAGGTGCAATAGCCGATTTCAACAAATCCATAAGCATTGACCCAACTGATGCCAACAATTTTTTTTATCGTGCCAATGCCCACTATAGTTTGCTAAATTACAAAGCAGCCATAGTTGATTTTAATAAAGCCATTCGCATTAATCCTAAATTTGCCGTAGCATATTACAACAGAGGACTAGCAAAAGTAAGCAATGGAGATTTAAACCCAGGCTGCCTGGATTTTAGCAAAGCCGGCGAACTGGGCTACGATCAGGCTTACGAAACTATTAAAAAAATATGTAATAAATAAATTTAAAATTGAAACTATTTATTAAAACAATACCCTTTATAATCTGCACTTTACTAATGGCAGCCCATCTATTTAGAGCAAACATGATTATACTGATGTTTATCAGCATCTTAATTCCGTTTATTTTAATATGGAAAAACAGATTTTCAATAATAGTTGTACAAATATCTTTAATAATTTATGGAATAGAATGGATAATAACCATGCTAAACCTAATTAGCATCAGAATAGAAACCGGAGAAAACTGGCTTAGAATGGCAATTATTTTGGGTGTAGTTGCACTTTTGAATTTTGCAAGTATCTTAATTTTAAAATCGAAACATATAAAGAGAGAATATTCAAAGCAATAAAACAAACACTTATAACAAATAAAAACAAATCAATGATTTGTATAAAAATCGGCCATTCGGGAACTTTATAACAGATAGTTTGGCTGAGAATCTAACTAAAATTAAAAACCACCATAAAAAAAGCCCTGCAATTATTTTGCAAGGCTTTTTATTAAATTCGTGATTCCGACTGGATTCGAACCAGTGGCCCACAGCTTAGAAGGCTG
>CAZWRD010000198.1:0-4462 GCA_964636105.1 uncultured Bacteroides sp. | reverse complement strand
AGGCCTGAAGGAATTGTAATAATTGCTGTTCCGTTTGTGTTCAGGTTTACAATGGCTTCTCTATGAACAATTGTTGCATAGGTTGCTGAATTATGCAGTTCAATAGAAATCTGATCCGCAATGGTACCTTCAAATTTATCAACGAAAACTCCACCTACATAATCCTTCGCCTTATTCATTTGTCCTGTTTCAGAATTGTAAGGCCCTTCAAGGAAAACCTTTAGCTGAAGTTCAATACCTCCCTGAACGGAGCCATCCGTATAGGTCACATTTACTGCTGAATAATCAAATTTTGAAACAGCGCAAAGAGGTTGGTCAAAAATCAACTCAGAACTTCCGGCAATAAAAGAGAATTGCATATCGAACAATTTTTCATTATCGGGTATGGTGATTCCGGCAATAGCAGCCGGGTCCACATTCCAGCTTATATACAATTTCCCGCCTGTGGCATTAAAAGTAAACGATCCAAGATTTGAAAGATCAGGCTGAACATTAACAACAGTTGTAAAACTCAGAGCTGCAGCATCATAACCTACAACCAGATCGAAGGCTCCTATATCAGTAAAATCATTGATAGTTACAGGAACCTCTACTGTAGTTAAGGGTGTAGATACAATATCAGGTATAGCTACCGAAGCATTGTACACAGGAGTTTCAGAAATGGCTCCATCAACATAGTTAACAGTTAACGCATTCAGATCGAAATCACTGACAGCACTCTGAACTTCATCAAATATAAGTTGTGCCGTACCGGAAGTATAATTGAATTTCAGATCAAATAATTTTTCACCTGCAGGAATTGTTAAAGCGGCTGAAGTAGCCTGCCAGTTTACACCAACCCCGGAAGAAGTGGCGTTTGATGCAAGATTTGAAACCGGCAAAATCAATGGATTAACGTTTGTTAGTCCAACAAAACCCAGAACCGCCTGATTGTAATTAATTAACAGGTCGAAAGCGCCTATATTGGTGAAATTATTCACGTTTACAGGAATTAATACTTCGGTACCGGGGGCTGCGGTTATGGTTCCGGCAGTTACAGTTACAACTGTAGCAGGAGATTGTGTAACAAGGCCATCCGTATAAACAACCGGAACTTCAATCACATTATGATCAGCCACATGACAGTTTGCTTCATCAAAAGCAAGGGCTGACATTCCTCCGGTATAGTTAAACACCATGTTAAGCAGAGTCCCGTTTAACAGGCTCCCTGCCGAAACTGCATCAAACCATTCAATGGCAAGACGTGCCGGGTTTGTGAGTGGAGTAATTTCAATTCCGCTGAGTGCAGGATTCTGAAAACCCTGATACACCAGTTTTGTATCATCATACTCCACAATAAATGTAAACGAATTAACACCACCGGCTATGGAATGAAAATCAACATTTACGGGAATTAAAAAGCCATTGGCAGGGGTTTGATTCAGCAAATAAGGAATGCTTACAAGTGCCGGATTGTTCGGGCCAATGCTGCCATCGGTATACAAAACCGGAACTGTGTTATAGTTGTTATCAGTTACATCACATATACTCTGCAAAAAAGTAAAGGCACCTGAACCTGAAACATAGTTAAACACAACATTCACCAGGGTTCCTGACACATTTGAGCCCGTTGCTCCTGAAGCTGACCAGGTAATTCCCACACGGTGAGATGTTCCAACAGTAAAGGCATTTACTTCCAGTCCGCTCAAAGCAGGGGTATTAAAAGATGAATACGACACAACAGCCGGGTCATATTCAAAATACAGTGAAATGGCAGCAATATTATTAAATGCGGTCACATTCACAGGTACCGTAACGGTTCCCGGATTTGCCACCAGGGTCGGAAGAGTTGCGGTTGCACCCTGACCCAGCACCAGCAGCGAATGAAATGTGACCAGCATTGCAATGAAGATCTTTTTCATATCCATATGTATTTTTTTGTTATATGGTTGAAGGATAAGCAAATACCCCGGAAGATGTTTAAAAAACAACATCTTCCGGGAATGCTTTAATTATTTGGTATATACTACTTTAATGGTCCGGCTACAGGAGGATTGTCCGCCAATAGCGTCGAGGCGCAGGAAGTAAACACCATTCTGCAGGTTGAGGCTTTCGGTGCCCAGTTCAAATGAATTCAGACCCTGATCCATTGTGCGGTCGGTCAGTATGGCAACTGTCTGGCCCAGTTTGTTCAGAAGGGTAACCTTTACACTGGCCGTTTCCGGCAATGTAACATCAATCTTGGCAATTCTTCTGAAAGGATTCGGATTCACACTGAAAGTGTACGTCATATTGGGTTCATCATTAAACCCATGGGCACCGGTATTGTCGAGACGGCTCATTACGATGTTCACAGGTTCGATGGGTTCGCCTTCAAAATTGGCAAACTCAGAAATACTGTTCCACGTAAAGAGTTCCTGATCAGGTGTAATGGTTGCCCTGCTCTTCATCACGAGTGTTACCAATGCTCCACGATCGGGAATTGAAACAGGTTCAACTTCTGACCAGGCCAGATTGATAGCTCCATCCATAACATTGTACAGCAGACCGGGAAGATCAGATTTAACATCAACTACCTCGAGCAAAGTCTCAGCATAGTTGAGGTACAGCGTAAGAGCTGCAAGATCCATTTGGGTATCAACCTTTACAGGAAGTTCAAACAGTTGGTTCGCACCAATATTCATCACACCATCACTGATTACGGCAATGCTGTTCTTGGCACCCGACGGGGTAAATGAACCGTTTACATCACCATAGGCCATTGCCTGAATGTTCTTGGTTGTTCCGGCTACAGGTGTGTAAGCCAAAGTGGCTGTACCAGCAGTAGAATTTGTAAACATCAGGTTATCAGCACCAGAATAGAATGACCAGTCGCCAGCAGCAAAACTGCTGACCAGTTGAATGGCGCGGCGTTTTACGAGCAAAGCATCGGTAGCATTTACAATATTGGAAGCGTTAACATCACCTACTTCATCAATATGATTTACTGGTGTCCAGAATAATGGGAAGTTACCAATAGCTCTGCGTGACATGGCCAGTGCATCGGTTGAATTACCACCTCCCCATGCTTTAACGGTTGAAAGCTCAATTTTGGTAACAGTTCCGGAAACAGTTGCAAATTCATAGTATCCGGTTGGATCAGTGGTAGTTGTAGCCACAATAGTATTTGCAGCATTTTTCAGATTAACAGTTACATTGCTCATTGGAGTATTGGAAGCATTCTTATAGGTAATGGTTCCTTTGAGACCAATTGCTGTAATTGTAACTGTTGCAGAGTTAGTTGCATTACAACCTGTAGCAGTAATGGTTTCAACAACCTGAACACTGCCAGCAGGTCCGGTTCCCCAGGTAACTTCACAGACATAAGCGGGAGTTACCACATAGGTTCCGCCAGTAACTGTCCAGGTGTATGTATGACCAGCAACATAAGGTGTGGAATACACAACTGTGCTACCTTCGGTAACTGAAGTGGAACCAGAGATGGTTGGGGTTGGAATGGGATGGACGGTAACAGTATATCCACATGAAGCTGTATTATTGCTACCATCAGTAATTGTCCATAAAACATTTGTAACACCTGAATTAAACACAACACCACTCAATGTATTACTTCCTGTGCCAACTGTTGCCCCAGAAAGAGCATAGTTTACAGAGGATACATAACAATTATCAGTAGCTGTTGTTGGGTTAAACTCAGTACTTCCGGCTGTGTAGGTAACAGGTGTTGTTGTAGCACAACGAACCATATTACCAACGCAGGAAATAACCGGATTGGCATTATCACTGACTGTGATGGTCTGAACCTGATCAGCAGCAGCATTTCCACAATTGTCAACAAGGGACCAGGTGCGGGTAATTACATGTGATCCTTCAAAAGGACCAGCGACAACGACATCGTTGAAAGTTGCGTTCAAACCTGTGGAACAGTTGTCAGTTTCGTCGGTTACATCACCTGTTACAGCAACTAAGGCATTGTAATTACAACTGGCATCGGTATAAATCGTGATATCGACAGGGCGGGTAAACGTCGGAACTGTATTGTCAATAACATTTATGATTTGAGTAACATTAATAAAATTACCTGAGCAGTCTTCTACCTTATAGGTTCTAGTAACAATATACGGATTACCAGGACAACCTAATCCTCCGTTGTTATTATCGCTGACAAAGCTTACCGTTGGGGTTCCATCACAATTGTCGGCCTCGTCGGTAACTACTGCAACGTTGGGTGCTGGAATTTCACTGAAGCACTCTACATTGACCGTTACTGGGTTGCTGGCAGTCGGGTTGGTGACATCATCAACATTGATTGTCTGGTATACATTGATTGAGTTTCCGGAACAGTCTTCAACTTTGTATGTTCTGGTCACTTCTACGGTCGCACCATCGCATATTGCACTCGTTACATCATCGCTGACAAACGTTACTGTTGGGGTTCCATCACAATTGTCGGCCTCGTCGGTAACTACTGCAACGTTGGGTG
>CAZWRD010000197.1:0-4463 GCA_964636105.1 uncultured Bacteroides sp. | reverse complement strand
TATAAAGGAAGCCTTACGGTAATTAAGAATTAGAAATTATGAAATATGAATGAATGAAAAAGACCGAAGTTGAGCGAAGCGAAATCCTGAGAACAAAGTGATTCGGGAACCGAAGACTGAAGTAAATCGTTAGGTTTCGATTATAGAAATTGAGTAAAATTTCGTTGAGAAATGCTGTTAAATTTGATTTCTTACTTACGGGCTCTGCGTAAACCTTTGCGTTCTTTGCGGTTATAACAATAAATAAAAGATTAATTGAATAACTGATGAAATGAGATTCAGAAAATCAGTTACAATCCAAAGTCTCCATAGAGAATTCCTATCGCATAAAAAGAGATTATAATGGTTTTCTTTTTCTTAGCCACAATTTCTGACCAACATCTGCATTACTCCCCTCTTCCATACGGTTTTTCTTATAAAGCAACCTCAGCTTAACACCATATAATTGCGATATACTCCACATAGTTTCGTTTTTCCTTACAATATGAAAATCGGTTTGTGCTCGTCTTCTTTTGGGTTGAATATAAACTCTTTCGCCTTCTTTCAGCTTATAATCCTTGGCAAAATCGTTGTAACGAATTACTTCGTTAGGCTTAAGTTCAAAATCTTCGGCTATGGCAGTAAAATTATCCCCTTTTTTGGCATAAATAAATTTTGACCTGTTGTTTATAAACACTTTCCGATTGTTGTTCCCAATCATAATCGTTTCAAAATCATCAGCATCATCAGTTGAATTACGAAACAAATTTTCGTTAAACTCCTGAGCCAATAAAGGCGAATTTATACATCCATTATCAATTTCGAACAATTTATTGTCTTCAATTATTTTAATTAAAAGCTCCGGGTACTTCGGATTGGTAGCATAACCTGCTTCTTTTAAACCATAAGCCCAACTTTTATAGTCGTTTATGTTGAAGAAAAACAAAAAGGTATATCGCTCTTTACTCCTTAAAAACGAAGAATGGTCTTTAAACGACTCGGCAGCATTATCATAAGCCCTAAAACACTCATCTTTTGCATCATCATCCTTTATATAAGTTTTTCCTGTCCAGTTTTTATGACATTTTATACCAAAATGATTGTTGGCATTTACAGCCAGATCGCTATTTCCATTTGCCGATTCCAATATACCCTGTGCAAGCGTAATACTAGCCGGAATTTTAAAATTCAGCATATTATTAATAGCAATGGGTTTGTAAGTTTCAATATATTCCTTAACTGTAATTTTTTTTGTACTTTGCTGTGAATTAGCAGAAAAAGAAACAAAAACAAGAAAGAAAACTAAAAAACAAAAAACTGATTTATTTGGTAATATTTTATTTATTTGCATATTATATTGATATTCGAGTACAAAAGTATAATTTTGCATAAATATTTCAGCAAACTAATTCAATAGTTTTACACAAAGCAATGTTATTAAAAAAGCAATTTTAGAAATGATAATTAAAAAATATTTTCCAGATTTAAGTGCCGGGCAAATCGAACAATTTGAAATGCTTAAGCCACTTTACAGCGAATGGAACGAAAAAATCAATGTAATTTCGCGTAAAGATGTTGAGAATTTAGAAACAAATCACATACTTCATTCGCTTGCAATTGCCAAAATCATTACCTTTAAACCGGGTACAAAAATATTGGATGTAGGAACCGGAGGTGGTTTTCCAGGTATTCCGCTGGCAATTATGTTTCCTGAATGTAAATTTCATTTAATTGATTCAATCGGGAAAAAAATTACTGTAGTTGAAGCTATTGCAAAAGAAATTGGATTACAAAACCTTACAGCAGAAAAAATAAGAGCCGAAGATGTTGATGGGAAATTTAATTTTATTGTAAGCCGTGCAGTTACAACTTTGCCAGAGTTTTACTCGTGGATTGAAAAGAAAATCATTTCAAAAAGTCAAAACACCTTAAAAAACGGAGTTATTTACCTGAAAGGTGGCGATTTAACCGAAGAACTAAAAGCTTTTGAAAAAAGAAATACAGTTTTTGACATCAGCAATATTTTTGAAGAAGAATTTTTCGAAACAAAAAAAATCGTGCATATTTATTAAAACATCAGAAAATGAACAACTATACTAAAATCATATTAAAATCGGGTAAAGAAAAATCGATACAAAGATTTCACCCATGGGTTTTCTCAGGAGCTATTGAAGCGGTTACAAAAGAATTAAATAATGGCGATATTGTTGAGGTTTATGATTCTAAGAAACAATATCTTGCAACCGGACATTATCAGGATGAAGGCAGTATAGCCGTAAGAATTTTTTCTTTTGAAAGAAGAGAAATTAACGAAGATTTCTGGAAAGAAAAATTGCAAAAAGCCATTTACTTAAGAGAAACAATTGGATTGCTAGGTAGCCAAAATACCAATGCTTTAAGGCTTATACACGGTGAAGGCGATGGCATTCCCGGACTAATTATTGATTATTATAATGGCAATGCTGTTATTCAGTTTCATGCCTATGGAATGTTTTTGCTAAAAGATACATTTGTAAAATTGCTAATAGAATTGTTGGGGAATTCGTTGAAAACAGTTTATGACAAAAGCGGAAATACGCTTTCGGGGAATTATGAACATGCCAATGAATTTTTGTATCAAAATACTAGCTCAGAAATAATTGTAAAAGAATTTGATAATCAATATTACATTGATATAATTGAAGGACAGAAAACCGGTTTTTTTATCGATCAACGCGACAACCGTAAATTATTGGAGCTATTTTGCAAAAACAAAAAAGTGCTGAATGTTTTTTCATATACTGGCGGTTTTTCGGTTTCGGCTTTAAAAGGTGGTGCCAACATGGTACATAGTGTGGATAGTTCGCAAAAAGCTATCGATCTGACAAATAAAAACATTGAACTAAATTTTGGGCAAACCGAAAAACACCAGGCTTTTGCAGTTGATGCTTTTGATTTTATTGATAAAATGGACGAAGATTATGATGTTGTAGTTTTAGACCCGCCGGCTTTTGCCAAACAATTGCATCTGAAAGAAAAGGGACTAAAAGGTTATAGAAATATAAACCAGAAAGTAATTCAAAAAATGAAGAAAGGCAGCATATTGTTTACATTTTCATGTTCACAGGCAATTTCGAAAGATGACTTCAGAACCATGATTTTTTCGGCATCAGCATTAGCAGGTAAAGAATTAAGAATATTGCATCAACTTTCGCAGGGAGCAGATCATCCGATAAACATTTACCATCCTGAAAGTGAATATTTAAAAGGCTTGGTTTTGTATATTGATTAGTTTGATTTGAGTTTAAAAATATGTATTTACTGCAAATTCAAATTGATTAATAAATATTTCTTTAAATTTTGAAATATTATTCTGTTCATAAAATATCAACATTGCTTTTTTATATTCAAT
The DNA here is from genome assembly GCA_964636105.1 of uncultured Bacteroides sp. Taxonomy (GTDB): domain Bacteria; phylum Bacteroidota; class Bacteroidia; order Bacteroidales; family JACABE01; genus JACABE01. The sequence goes on along the minus strand of CAZWRD010000197.1, from coordinate 1,093 downwards.
GGTATCAACGGTTCTGTATGAAATCGGACAATACTGATAATTCATTAAAATTGCATTACTTACAATTCTTGCTGTTCTTTTATTTCCATCCATAAAAGGCTGTATATACGATATCAACACCAAAGCAAGTAATGCTTTTTCAAAAATATTTTCTTTTTTATTAATTAATTCACAAGTATCTGTAAGTGCTTCAGATATTTGAAATTCATTATCCAAAGGACGATAATTTGTTCCTGAAATACCAACTCTTCTTTTTCTTAAATTTTTTTCAACATCCAAATTATCAATTAATATTTTATGAATATCTTCAATTTTGGAAATAGATAAAGGAATTAAATAATCAGAGTTTTCAATTATAAAATCTATTGCATCTTTATGATTCAGTAACATTATTGCTTCTTCTTTTGTTTTTCCAGAGGCAGTTTCTCTTTCTTTCAACAATCTTTCAGTTTCAAGGAGAGAGTATGTATTGCCTTCAATTTGTGAAGATTTCCAACTTAAATCAATAGCCAATCTTTCTAATTCTTTTTTATATTCTGATGTTGTAAGTTGTGAAGCATTATTTTTATAGATTTTCTGTAACGAATCGAGTTTTAATAATTCATTATCATTAAATATATCATGATATTTTAATACATCATTGATAATGCTGAAATTAAAATTTTCAATTATTAATCTTTCATCAATTTCTTTCTCGAAATACTTTTTCATATCAATGGGCTGTAGCAATTTAAATGCAGGCGAAACTAAATATTTTCTGCTTTTGCCATCACCTTTAGTAATAAGAAAATTCGCATCTGTTAATTTTAATAATATTCTTTTTACAGTTGCATAACTAATTGATTTTAAAACATTCTCATGAATTTCTTTAGATGAACATCCTTTTTTTAATTTTACAAATTCAATGATTTCCAATTCTCTGTTTCCCATGATAGTATTTTTTAAGCTCACAAATATACAAAATATAGCTCAAATATTTATAAAAATGAGCTATATATAATCAAATAGTGAGCTATATAATCTTATTTGGATTTAAAAATCAACTTTCGCAGGGAGCAGATCATCCGATAAACATTTACCATCCTGAAAGTGA
>CAZWRD010000196.1:2793-4473 GCA_964636105.1 uncultured Bacteroides sp. | reverse complement strand
GTATCTGGTATTCTTCTATTTGTAAAAACCGATTTAGCAAAACGCAAGTCACCTGATTTATAAGCGGCTAATAAATCTGGAGTCATATTCATTGGAGTATTTCCTCCCCCAACACCACCAGCTCTACCAATGATAGAAGCAAAATATTCAAAATAGCCGCTACCTTCTCCTTGGCCTCCAGTTTTATATTGAATTTCAAAAATAGATTCTGGCCCATTTTCGTTGGCTGCACCCCATAATTTTGCATAATCACTAACTAAACTATAATTTTTAGAATCAACCACTTTATTCAAAGCAATAATTGCTGCTGATTTATCACCTTTAGTTAAGTATACTTTACCTAAAAGCGTATTCACTGCACCGCTTGTTACACGACCGATGTCTGCACCTGTATATTTAGCTGGCAACAAAGGCTCTGCCATATTCAAATCAGTAATAATTTGATTGTACACATCGTTTGCAGGATATTGCTTTAAGTCAACATCTGCTGGTGAAGCCACATCCACTAATTGTAAAGGTATATTACCAAAGATAATAGCTAAATTATAGTAAAACAAAGAACGAATGTACAATGCTTCTCCTTTGTACCTTTTCTTTAAAGCATCGGGAACAGAAGAACCATCTAATTTATCTAAAAAGATATTACAACGTGCAATACCTCTATAAGAATCAGACCATGCATTTGACAATTCGTTTGCAGTCGTGATTTCTTTAAATAGCTCGACTTCGCATAGTGATTGCGCGATACCATTACAACCTCCTCCATTCAATGTGTTGTCAGATCTCATTTCATTTAATATCAAATAAGTTTGACCATAAGTACCGCGTAGTTGAAGTGCATCATACAAGCCATTAACAGCAACTGCAAAATCAGCTTCTGTTTTATAGGCAGATTGAATATTTCTCTCCGAAATTGGAGACAACTCTGTAAATTCTTTGCTACAAGATGCATGTACAAGAATTAATAAGGCATATAATATATATTTTTTCATATTCGTTTATTTATTCTTTTAATTAAAATGTAAGGTTAAAGCCTAAAATAAAAGATCTAGAGATTGGATATGCACCATAATCTTCTCCAGGAACTAAGTTATTTGTAGCTTGTTGTTGAACCTCTGGATTAAAACCTAAGTAATTAGACCATATGAATAAATTCGTTCCCGTTGCATATACTCTTGCTTTTTTTGATACTCCTTTAATTGGAAATTCGTAGCCTAGGGTTACATTTCTTAATCTAACATAAGAACCGTCTTCCACTTGGAAAGAGGATGGTCTCATATTAAAGCCATGCAATCCAGAATTACTATCTCCTCTAGGAATTTTACCATTCCCAGGTTGTTCTGGAGATACCCATCTATCCCTATATGCAGCATAAGAGTTAAAGTTAGCTTCACCATTGAAAAGGTGTCTTTGAGTTAAGTTCAAGATTTCTCTGCCCTCTACACCTTGAACGAAGATGCTTAAATCAAAATTGGCATATCTAAATTTATTTGTAATACCATATGTGAAATCAGGCATGTAGTTTCCAAGTGTCGTTCTGTCTAAAGGCGTGATTTGACCATCTCCATTTACATCTTTGAACTGTAAATCACCAGGTCTTGCACCGCCAGCGCCAACTAATAAATCTTTTGGTGCTGCTTTAATTTGGTCCATTGTTTGATATACACCAACTACCTGATA
>CAZWRD010000196.1:0-2783 GCA_964636105.1 uncultured Bacteroides sp. | reverse complement strand
GGATCTGCAATTCTGGTGATATGTCTTATGTCTCCAGCACTACCAACACTTAAAATAGGATCTCCAGTTGGGCCAAGTTTCAATACTTTATTTCTGTTAGCACTGATATTAAAATCTGTTGACCATTGAAACTTACCGACTGTGTTTCTTGTATTTAAAGTAAACTCAACCCCTTTGTTTTCAACCTCACCAACATTCGTTAATGCAGTTGTAAAACCAGCAGAGGAAGCAATATTTACATTCAATAATAAGTCAGATGTTACACTGTGGTAATAATCAAATCCTCCATAAATACGATCGTTGAATAATCCAAAATCCAAACCAATATCTAATTGTTTTTTAGATTCCCAGCTTAATTGATCATTATTTAATGTAGATCTACCAATACCATTTACGAGTGTATTACCTAATACATAACTAGCATTGTTTAATAAACCAATTGAGCCGTAGTTTGGAATTTGGAAGTTACCAGTGAAACCATAACTTGCTCTAAGTTTTAATTCATTAATAGATTCAACATTTGACATAAATGATTCTTGGTCTATTCTCCAACCAGCAGAAATAGATGGGAATACTCCAGTCTGGTTGCCTGTACCAAATCTTGATGATTTATCAGATCTAATTAAAGCAGATAATAAATACTTTTCTTTGTAAGAATAGTTCGCTCTTGCTAATGCAGAAGCCAGAGTCCATTGTTCTTTAACAGCAGATCCACCAGTGACAATACCGCCACTCACTGTTTTTACTTGATCGTCTGGGAAGCTATTTGCTTGGATAAATTGTAAATCATTATTTTGCTTTTGTGCTGTATAACCACCCAATAATGTTAGATTATGATCATTAAATGTTTTAGAATAATCTAAAGTATTTTCCCAAATCCAATTTAATCCTTGTGAAGTACTAGATTTTGCAAATGGATCTGGTCTTGTTGCTCCTCTATATAATAAGCTAACCCCTTTGTAATAGGACTGTTGATAATTATCAAGATCAATACCAATATAGGTCTTAAATGATAAATCAGGTAAGATATTATACTTAAGATAGCTATTACCAAAGATTCTAAGATTACGAATGTTCTCCTTAATTGCTTGCATCGTTGCTAATGGATTATTAGCAGTTGTCATATAAGCACCTAATTGATTTTGGTTATCAGACTGATTGATACTTCCATCAGGCAAATAAGGCTTAATCACTGGAGAGTGCACCATTGCATCATATATAATCCCTGGAGGTAAGGCAAAATAAGGGCCATTTGCAGGTAAACGATTATTATCTGTAAAAGCAATATTAACACTTGATCCAATTTGAAGTTTAGAGGAAATATCATCTACTACATTTGCTCTAAAAGTATAGCGATCAAATTTAGAACCTTTGATTGTACCCTCTTCGGTATAATAACCAGCTGAAGTATAATAGGTCATATTATCCTTGCCTCCACTAACAGATAAATTATAGTTAGAAACCATACCTCTTGAAAGCACTAAGCCCAACCAATCAGTATTCGTGCCATCCCAGTTGATATATTTTTCTGGAATTAAGAAATTGGCTTGTGTTCCTCTTCCTGCATTTGTATTAGGATTGTATAATGGATTGTATGTTTTACTAGCAGGATTCGTAGGATCGTTGGTTTGTAAATAGTTATTATTTCTTGCATCTTTGGTATACTGAATTAATTCTTCTGATTGCATTAATTCTGGTAAATTCATCGCTTCATTAAAGCCAGTATAAGCGTTAAATGAAATTTGTTTTCTATTCTTTAAACCTTTTTTAGTCGTCACCATAATTACCCCATTTGATCCTCTAGATCCATAGATACCTGCTGCAGATGCATCTTTTAGCACCTCTATAGATTGTATATCATTTGGATTGATCGTTGTGAAAGGATTAATTTTTGGAACTGTATAAGCCTCTGTTCTTTGTCCTATATTTTGTTGTAAACCAGAATTGCTTGAAATTGGTAAACCATCAATTACATATAGGGGATCATTCCCTGCTGAAATAGATGCAGAACCTCTAATTCTAATCACTGGAGCCGAACCAGGTTCACCAGAAGGCACAGACACCTCTAGACCTGCTACTCGACCTTGAATGGCATTCTCAAAACTACTCACTGCAATCTCCTTAAGTTGAGATTCATTGATACTAGCAATCGCACCGGTAACTTCTTTTCTTCTTTGTTTACCATAACCTACCACAACCACTTCATTTAAGGATTGTGAACTTGCTTTTAATGCTACATTTAAATCACTAGACTTGCTTGCAGACACTTCTTTGTTTGCATAACCAACATAGGTAAAAACGAGTGTGCTATTTACAGACGCTAATTTTATTTTATACCTACCATCATCATCTGTTGTCGTCTTATTCGTAGTGCCCTTCACTGCCACATTGACCCCTTTAAGTAACTGGCCGTCTTCAGAAGCAGTCACAACACCAGAAACAACAGTATCAGCTAATGCATTAGATGTGGCTGAAAAAGTATTGCTTGTTTTGTAAGAGATGACAATGTTTTTATCATCGATCAATTTCCAAGTGACTGGAAGTCCATCTAATATTTTATTCAAGATGACTTCGACATAAGCATCTTTGAACTGCGCAGTAACTTCTTTGTTTGCAGGCAATACATCGTTACTATAAAAAAAGCGATAAGTAGACTGTTTTTCAATCATTTTAAAAACAGTTTGAATATCAGTTCTTTCCGAATCCAACGAAATTTTTTGCTGTGCAAAGTTTTTTGCCGAAAGCTGAATTGAAATGATAATTAATAAAAATCCAATTTTAAT
>CAZWRD010000195.1:0-4542 GCA_964636105.1 uncultured Bacteroides sp. | reverse complement strand
TCGCCCAAAAAGAAAACCGTTAAAGTAGCCGAAAAAGAAGTAGAAACCGCTGTATTGCAAGGCACTATAATAGATGCCGATACCAAAGAAGCAATAGAAGACGCCATCATTCAGATTTCTGGCACCAACCTAAAAACCACCACCGACGAAGATGGCGAATTCTACATCGATACCATATTACCAGCCACTTACACCATCAACATAATAGCCTTTGGCTACAAAGAATACCAGCAAACCAACCTAGTACTTAACTCAGGCAACGAAGAGCAGGAATTCAGTTTCGAAATGGAAAAACAGGAGTAAACAAAAATAAGCATAAGCCCTGACAGGGTTTTAAACCCTGTCAGGGCTTTTATATAAGAAAAATAAATATATTTGTAAAAAAATGAAAATTATATAATAAATAATAATCTGAGGAGCATATATTTTAATAAAGAGGGATAAATTATTAGCAAGTTTTATTATGAAAGCAAAAATTAAATAATATAGGACGAGAAAATAAACGATGAATCGTATAATTGAGTAAGTCGTCACACTAATATTCATCTGACAAAGGATGCCGGAGTAGAAAAATAATTAAATTTGCATCTTAAACAAAACAAAAAAGGCAATTAAAAAGCTAGTATTGGATTAAAGAATTGAATTAAGAAATAAATTGAAAATAAAGCGATTAAAACAACATAGTATATGGATACAGATGATTTATCACGAGAAACGCATAATGCGATAATTGATACTGCAGAAAGATTTCACAATGATTTGACCTTGCAATTTGGCGTATTGGCAAGTAGTTGTGATACAGACAACGAATTTCTTGATGAATCGGAATCAATGATTAAACAATGGTTGACTGATTGGGATTTAGAAGAAGTTATCGATGATATATTCTTTGATGATCTGCCAACTAAAAAGGGTTTTGAAAAGATACTTCTTAAAATTGTAAAGAACATTGAGAATGTGAGAAAAATTCCGATGGAACAACGTAAATTTGATCTTTGGTAAACAAAAAAAATATGGATATTACAGAACAATACAAGGATTTAACAGTAAAGATGAGTAAAGAATTGCCATTAAAAGCATTGCCTATTAGGGAATTGGTACAAATTTTCCGTAAAAATGAACATCCTATAACTTTAAATACAGAAATTACCATTACAAGTGTTTATAATAGTGGAGATATATCAGGTATAATGTGTACAATTAAATTGAATGACGAGTATATTATGGCTTGTTCATTAAGTCATTTAATTTTTTCAAAAACAGAGAAACTTTATACTGAAATTTCGGAATATCAACAAAAAAGAGCAAAACGCATTAAGAAATTAAACTCAATGGGGTAAATCAACTAACTCCAACAAACCCATCATACACCTCTTCTCCTTTAGATAAGCTATGCATAAAGAAATTGCAGGAGAAGAAAAATAATTAAATTTGCATTTGTAGCTTGAATTAAGCACACAGTAAACTTTCCAAATTCTGAAATCAGATTTAGCGATTATAATTCGCTGGAAAGTATGGCTTTTGAATTATTAAATAAAACAAATTTGAAAACAGAATTGTAAAAGGGAGATTTGTATGATATTATATCTGGTTGGTATTAGTTGTGTTGGTAAAACAACAATTGGGAAATTATTGGCTGAAAAAATAGGATTCGATTTTTATGATTTGGATATTGAAATACAGAATTATTACAATAAATCTATAGAGCGTATTCAGGAAGAGTGTATTACAATGAATAAATACAGAGAAAAAGGAAGTATTGTTTTAGATGCACTCTTTTCTAAAACAACAGATATTGTGATTTCAGGGACGCCATCAGGATTAAAATTCTCATATCTCAAGATTTATAAAAAACACAAACTGCAAAAGGAATTATATTCAATTCATATAAAGGATTCATGTGAGAACATATTAAATAGATTATGTTTTTATGATAAAGATTCAAACCCAATAATTGAAGAAATAAATGATTATAAAAAGAAATTGTATTTAAAAGAAATAAAAGCAGATTATAATTTTTTTAAAGAATCATATCATAGAGCAGATTTAACCATTGATATTAAGAATTTCAGCTTATACGAAATATCTGATTTGATAATAAATGAATTGCAAAAGACAAGAAAACTAACTGCTAGTTGTACAATTGAATAAATTATTAAAAGTCCAGCAACTTTAGCACGAGGAAAAGTTAATCATAAAACAAGGGTTGTAGCCGAAAGACAGAAAATTAAGTTATCGTCATAAATGCAATAAACATTAAGTTATAATTATTTAAATTGAGTTATTGTTTGATATTTGAATAAATATGTAATTTTGCAATCTAATTCAGCTTACATTTAAATGTCTTAAGCAAATCATCCATTAAATAAAAACAAACCTTTGTATTATGGGTCTAGATTTACCATCACTTGAACTTCCGTTTTTTACCAATTTACTTATTTTATTGGTTACAGCCCGTTTTTTCGGCGAATTGTTTGAAAGGTTCAAACAACCATCAATGATTGGAGAAATAATAGCAGGTATTATTTTAGGTCCGAGTCTATTAAACTTTATACACAGAACAGAGGATATAAAGGTAATTTCTGAATTGGGAATATTTTTACTGGTAATTTTGGTAGGTCTCGAAATCAATATTGACGACATATTAAAGTCGCTTAAAGGGAAAAACATAATTATCTCAATAATGGCTTTTTTCCTGCCTATGCTAAGCGGGCTAATGGTTGGCTATTTTTTCGGACTGGAAATAATGACAACCGCATTTATAGGATTGTGTGTGGCAATAACTGCATTGCCGGTGAGCATCAGAATATTAATGGACTTGGGAAAAATAAACACAGAAATTGGTCAAAAAATAATATCAGTAGCCATTTTTGATGATGTATTGGCTTTGTCGATTTTAGGTGTTTTATTAAATCTGAAAAATACCGATATGTCATTAGTTGCTGTAGCTAAAGTAGCTTCAGTTTCAATACTGAAGTTATTTGTTTTTATCGGAATACTTAGCTTTAGCTATTATCTGATAAAAAAACTGACAAGCAAAGGCAATTACATTGAAATTTCGCTTGATAAATTATTATTGTTTTTAAAAGGAAAAGAAACCTTGTTCGCCGTATTTTTTGCATTTGTTTTGTTATTTTCAACCATTACCGAATCATTGGGATTTCATTTTATAATCGGAGCATTTTTTGCTTCGATGCTAGTAAGTGAATCGTTAATAGGAAAGCAAAATTTAAAAAAGATAGAAAAAACAACGAGCAGACTAGCAATGGGTTTTCTGGCACCCATATTTTTTGCAGGAATAGGTCTCGAATTCAGTTTCTCTTCAATAAATAATCTGGGTTTATTAGTTGCAATTGTATTGGTATCATATCTTTCAAAAATTGTTGGAGGATTTTTGGGAAGTAGATTTGCAGGATTCAACAGTAAAGTTGCATTTACAATAGGTATCGGACTTAATGCAAGAGGAATCATGGAATTGGTAATAGCAAATATAGCTTACAAAGCAGGATTAATCAATGTGGAAATTTTCTCGATACTGGTAATAATGGGAGTAATGACCACCTTAACTACCCCTATGATGCTAAAGCAAAGTTTTGACAGAATAGACAAAGCCAATAAACCCCTAATTACTAATTAGAATGTAAGGGTAATGAAATAGTATAAATAAACCTCAAACGCAATAAGAAAAATGGATAAAATAAAAAAAAATATTGATAAACAGATAGAATCTAACAGAAGCAAAAATATATTTGCCGATAAGGAAGGATTATTTGTTTTTATTAAAGAAACAATTGATGCCATTTCGGGTATCAATCAGCTTGATAAGGATGCCGAAAATATATTGATTGATTATACCTTAGCCAAATCGCTCGAAGAGTTTTGCAGAGTAAATCAGTATTATTCGTTCAATAAGCAATCGAAAAGCCAATTGAGGAAAATATATGTAGATTTGTTTAATAAAATCAGAGCAGGGAAAATTCCCATAGCAGAAATATCTGAGAATCATTATCAGCAATTGCAAAGCTGGCTTAGGAAATGCAATCCCTTTGCCGAAAAAATCTATTCGGGTAGTAATTATCAGATTGAAGCCATTGCCTGTTCGGAATACAGCCCCGAATTGCAGATAGAGGTTTTGGGAATTGATTTGGATCAGATAAAGCAGCCCGTTTTGGATATTGGATGTGGCAAACAGGGAAATCTGGTTAAGTTTCTAAGTAATCAGGATATAGAAACTTATGGTATTGATCGGTTTACTTTTGCCGACGCTAACCTGACAAACTCCGATTGGCTCGAATTTGATTATGGAATTAATAAATGGGGATGCATTATCAGCAATCTGGGATTTTCAAATCATTTTATACATCACAATCTGCGTAACGACGGAAACTATATTGCTTACGCCAAAACTTATATGGTTATATTGCAATCCTTAAAAAAAGGAGGTAGTTTTTATTATGCCCCCGATTTGGCATTTATTGAAATGTACCTCGACAAGAATATATATAAAACAGAAACCCGCACTATTAGCGGAAATGATTTTAA
>CAZWRD010000194.1:0-4598 GCA_964636105.1 uncultured Bacteroides sp. | reverse complement strand
AGCGCTTTTTTTAATAGTTTCAGATATTTTTTTCTGGGAATTTCCTCAGCACCCAACGAAATTAAGTGCGGAGTACTTTGTTGGGCATCAATAAAATGTAAACCATTTTTCCTGGCTATTTCAATCAGGTGAAAAAGAGCAACTTTTGAAGCATCACGCCGGGTATAAAACATAGATTCGCCCACAAATATTTTGCCAAGTCCTACACCATATAAGCCTCCAACCATTTCGCCCTTATAATGGGTTTCTATACAATGTGCATATCCCATTTCATGTAGTTTGGTATAAGCGTCCATCATTTCATCCGAAATCCAGGTGCCAAGTCCGGTTTCTCCTTTTCTACTTACATTGGCGCAATTTTGTATTAGCTGTCTGAAATTCTGGTTTATTTTAACCTCATATTTTCCCGATTTCAGAGTTCTTCTCAAACTATCAGAACATTTAAATTTGTCGGGATACAGAATTAACCTCGGATTAAGCGACCACCATTGTATAGGTTCACCCTGATTATACCAAGGGAAAATACCATTTGAATAAGCTAATATAAGTCTCTCGGGACTTAAATCACCCCCAATTGCCAATATACCTTCGGGTTCAGCTAAATCGGGATGCGGAAATACCAATTCATCTGTAAGATTAAAAATAGGCATTACAAATTGAGATTCATCTTAATACGTGAACTTAAAATATCAATAGCTACCTGATTTTTGCCACCTTGTGGTACAATAATGTCGGCATAGCGTTTGGTAGGTTCAATAAATTGCAGGTGCATAGGTTTTACAAATTTATCATAATGTTCGAGTACCTGTTGGAAAGAGCGGCCTCTTTCTTCCAAATCGCGCCAAATGATACGCATCAATCTGTCGTCGCCATCGGCATCTACATAAACTTTAATATCCATTCTCTCTCTCATTCGAGGGTTCGAAAGTATCAGAATTCCTTCAACAATAATAACTTTTTTAGGAGAAATTGGAATGGTTTCTTTTGAACGTGCACAGGTAAGGTACGAATAAACAGGCATTTGAATATTGTTTCCCTCTTTTAGCTGATCCAGATGTTTGATTAATAAACTGAATTCGATAGAAGAAGGATGGTCGAAATTTATTTTTGCCCGCTCTTCGGCTGATTTATGTCCATTGTCTTTATAATAAGAATCTTGTGAAATAACAGAAACCGAATCTTTTGGCAAACTTTTAATTAATTTCTTAACAACCGTTGTTTTTCCCGAACCGGAACCTCCGGCTATACCTATGATTAACATGCAAATATTTGTTTATTGAATAATCAGTTTTTTTATAATATGATAATTTTCAGAATGTAAAATTATGAAATAAATTCCACTTTTTGTAATTTTTGAAATATCAATATTTTGTATTTCATCAGAATTGATGTTTTTATTAAAAATATTTTCTCCCAATTGATTTAATATGAAAATTTTACAAATCGTATTTAATTTATTTGAATTTAAGATAAGTTTAAAAATTCCATTGTTTGGATTTGGGATTATATTAATTTCGTTAGAATTAATAAAATCCTCATTCACCAAATTACCTAAATAATATTCATAAGCACCAATATCAAATGCATTGGAATAGGGGCGGGGATAAAAGTCAAAATCAAAATTAATATTTAAACTCAAAACATTATAACCAGCATCTACCAAAGGCGACAAAGCTGTTGGTTTGAAATTATTTTGCAAGGTATCAATAAGTAATAGATTAGTGAAATTGGGCGAATAATAATTATTTGATATGATAGCATTTACGCCGGTTTTCAGATTGATATAACTTTGGTTATTATTGGTATAAGTCCCCAACGAACCAGGGTTTACAATCAGGTTATTATATAACTTATTATTATTGCTTTGTAAACTATAAAATCTGATTCCGTCGTTTTTGGGATTAATAATGGTGTTGTTGATAAAATTAAAAGGACTACCTAAAATGGTAGTTCTGTCGTCGCAAAAAATCCCAAAAACACTTTTGCTTAAATCGCTAGGGAAATAATTTCGTCCAGCATTAATTATTATGTTGTTGAAAACCATAATATTTCCTAAGCCAAAAACATTAATGCCAGTCCCACTGCCATTGGCAATAAAATTATTATAACACTTTCCGCTTGTACCACCCCCAATTTGGATACCAGCCATCTGACTGCTGTTTTGTGAAGTTCCGTAATTTATTACGCGATTGTTATAAATTTCGCAATCTTCGGTAGCACAACCCACCTGAATTCCGTCCCATTTACAATTTTCAAGTATATTATTATACACTCTCAATCCTTTAATATCGTGAGGATAAAGCGTATCAGGCTGTCCGTTGCAGCTAGTTGGATAACCATTATAAAACGAATGACCGATATATAAACCTTCGCCTTCGGTGTTGCGAATATAATTATTGTGTATTGAAGTTTGATATTGAGTAAAAAAACCTCTATTTGTGCTCAAATTGCATTGAGGTTCTGATTTTGCCATAATTCCTGCAAATCCTGTATTTGCAATTTCAATATGATCAATCTCGTAATTTGTGCTTTTCATATCAATACTCAAACCATTGGTATTTAATTTTGTACCTAATATTTTGAAGCCATAATTAACACTGTCATTCCCAGTACCTGTAAACCTGAAATAAGAACAATTGGCAAAATTTACACCATAAAAGTGATAATTATTTTGAATATTAACACTTCCTCCTTTATTGATAACAATAATATAATTGAGCGAATCACCATGAAGGTTGGCTATTCTCAGATAATCTCTGTTGCCGGCTTCAATACATAAAGTATCGCCAGGTAGTAAATTGTAATTATTTGCATCCACATTAAGCTGAGTATTTGGAATACTTACTTTGCATGATTGTGAAAACAACTGATTTACAAGTATCAATAATAAAAGAAGTAAAAATATTTTTGTTTTCAAATTATAAAAATTTCAATATTCAAAAGTACAATAAAAAAAGCTTGTTACAAAAAATGCAACAAGCTTTTTAATGATGTGTGTGATTTTTATGATTAAATATAAATATTTTAGTATAAGAAGCTAAGTAAAACCCCCGCAGCAACCGCACTACCTATAACTCCGGCAACGTTTGGTCCCATTGCATGCATAAGCAAGTGATTGGTTTTGTCGTATTCCAAACCAACAACTTGAGATACACGAGCACTATCAGGAACGGCAGAAACACCTGCATTTCCAATCAGTGGATTCATTTTATTACCTTCTTTAAGGAATAAATTGATGATTTTTACAAACATAACTCCACCAAATGTGGCAATTACAAAAGATGCTGCACCTAATGCAAAAATACCTACCGATTTTGGAGTAAGGAAAGTTGTTGCCTGAGTTGAAGCTCCAACAGTTAAACCAATTAAGATGGTTACAATATCAATCATCGGTCCTTTTGCAGTATCAGCCAAACGTTTGGTTACTGTGCTTTCTTTTAGTAAATTGCCAAAGAAAAGCATACCTAACAGCGGCATACCCGAAGGAACAATAAATGTTGTAAGCATTAAACCAACAATTGGGAAAAGTATTTTTTCCAGTTTAGAAACCTGACGTGGTGGTTTCATACGGATAACTCTTTCTTTTTTTGTTGTAAGTAGGCGCATAACCGGTGGTTGAATTACCGGAACCAAAGCCATATAAGAATAAGCAGAAACAGCAATAGCACCCAATAATTCAGGAGCTAATTTAGATGCTAAAAAGATAGCAGTAGGACCATCAGCTCCACCAATAATACCAATAGCACCCGCTTCAGATGGTGTAAAACCCAATGCCAATGCAGCAGCATAAGCACCAAAAATACCCAATTGTGCAGCAGCACCTATCAGCATAAGCTTTGGATTGGAAATTAAGGCAGAAAAATCTGTCATGGCTCCTATACCTAAAAAGATTAAAGGAGGATATATTCCTTGTATTACACCATAATAGAGATAATTTAAAACACTACCTTGTTCATAAATTCCTATTTGTAATCCAGGGTAAAAAGGTACATTGCCAACCAGGATACCAAAGCCAATGGGAACCAAAAGCATGGGTTCATATTCTTTTGCAATAGCAAGATATATAAATGCCAAGCCAACTAAAATCATTACCACATGCCCTAAAGTGAAATTTGCAAATGCAGTATATTGAAAAAACTGCATCATATGGTCAGTTAAAAAACTGACAAATCCATGATTTTCCATATGCTATGCTCCTATTACTATTAAAATATCACCTTCCATTACGTTGTCTCCTTTGCTTACTTTCAAAGAAACAACTGTTCCATCTTTATCAGATTCAATGTTGTTTTCCATTTTCATAGCTTCAAGCGTTAGAAGTTTTTGTCCGATTTTTACGGTATCGCCTTCTTTTACATGCAAATCGAGAACAACACCAGGAAGTGGAGATTTTATATTTCCGCCACCTTTTGGTGCACTTGGGTTGCTTGTTTTGGCTACTGATGGATGCGAATCTGTTGATGGTATTGAAACTGAACGCATCAGTTTTGGTGTTTTAGTTTGTTTTATTTCTCTGTCTAAGGTTACTTCATAAGGAGTACCATTAACTTCTATTTGTGCAATATTTTCTTCAATACCGTTAATATCAACTTCGTATT
>CAZWRD010000193.1:0-4625 GCA_964636105.1 uncultured Bacteroides sp. | reverse complement strand
GATTATTCATTTTCAACAGACCTTTTTTATAAACAATTATTTATACTTTTGAGATAATTACATAAATTAGCTTTGTCGCTTTTTAATTTTCATAATATGACAAAATCAACCTAGTTATTCTATATAAGTTAAACCCAAATTAATCAATAGGAGATTTGAAAAATCGAACTATTTGATTTAGTTGGGTTAATCCCGATTTAGTTATTGTTTTAAATTATTTCAAATAATTTAATTACAATGCCGCACGTGCGGCATTCGATTTCTCATTATCTAATGAGCAATTTGGGTTAAAGAAAGATGACAAAGCAAAGTTTAATTTAATGTATATGGAATTATTTTTTCTTTTTCGTAAAATTCAAGTTCATATAATAACTTAATTTTACTTATTACTTCTTCTGCTATCTCTTTAGTCATCAGTATATTTGTTTCATAAATTTGGATCGGGTTATTGTTTTCGTCATAATCGAAAAAATGTAAATCACCAAATTCTGTTTCATCTTCAACTTTTACCTTATTGTAAACAAAGGCAAGTGTTTTCTCAATTTTTATTACAGATTTATTCGTCTGAACAATTCCAAATGATTTATAATGCGTTAATGCCTTGGTGTTTATAATTACAAATTCCTCGCCCCAAAGATTCCATGTTGTAAATCGCCCTACGAACACTAAAAAAACGATAATAAGAACAGATGGGATAAAAAACGATTTAACTTGATTCGCATTAATAGAAGAAGCTATAAAGATAAATCCTGTCCATAAAAAAAGGTTTATAATTATGAGAATAATCTTTGCATATGTGGGTATTCTTACTTCAGAGTTAAGGTAAATACAAATTTCGTCAAATTGTACTTTTGAAATATTTTGCATTAATAGAATTTTTCTAAAAATTATGTTTAAACCTAAATTAATATAATATTCACAAAGTTGAATCTAGTCTGTCATAATACAAGACCAGTTTTACACCTAAGTGAATTTTATTATCTACAAATTTAAAAATAATATAAATACGATATATAATAAAATTTAAATCTTTTAATGATAATTTGTAAATAAAAAAATGATGTGAGTATGGAAATGTAAATAATTACTTAAACATCATGATTACAGTTAAATAAATTTATAACTAAGACGTATTACCCTTAATAATAAATCCGGTTTTTTTGCTGATTTTTCAGAAAGAGATTTCTCAAATACCTCTATTTGCAATGGATAAACCATACTGTAAATTTACAGGGGAACTTTGCGGTCTGGCGGAAATCTTTAATCAATGTCCTCAATTTTTTCATTTTTATTCGGTCTTCCTTCTTTTACCCTAAAAAATCAAACCAACACTTAATTCTAATGAGTTATTAATAGCATCTGCAGATTGATATGGTGGAATATTGTTTTTATAATCAAACACATTGGTAAATCCATTATTAAAAGTAAAAGCTCCGAATAAGGATGTTGAACCACCTAAATTGTATTCAACACCGGCAGATAAAATCATTGAAAGCCTCAAAAAATTAACCTGATCTTCTATTTTGTTATCTGTTGTTGATAATGCTGTATTTGAACCGTTTATATAAAAGTCATCATCACTATAAGCACTTATACGCATACCTAAACCCAAACCAATTTGTCCAAAATACGTAAAATCGCCAAATTGTCTGGTTTTCATTTTAAGAGAAATAGGTATTTCAACATACTTAATACTAAAATCTTTTCTGATTTCGCCCAAACGGCCAATTGTATCATTTCCAAACTTCAAGAAATCATTATATTTCATTTTGCCACCCATTGAAATCACACTGAAACCTGTGGAAAAATAATATTTTTCAGCAAACTGAAAATCAGATACTAAACCCCATGAAAACTTTAATGAATTGCCATCACTATTAAAACTTTGTGAATTAACTTTCAGCCAGCTTACACCAGGTGAAAGCTTTACACCTAATTGAATGTTTCCTTTTTGTTTTTTTTGAGAATACAAGCTACTGCTAATCATCAATATAGCAAGAGTTATTACTAAATATAAGTTTTTTTTCATACTTCTTTAATTTTTTATTCGTTTATATGAATATTGAAACACAAAATTAACTAAATTCGCAAAGAAAATACATTAATTTTAAAAATATTTTTCAACACATTAAATTTTAAATATTTACACATCTAAATTTATAAATAAAATGAAAAAATCAATCGTATTTTTCTTATTTGCAATGATGATTTCAAATATATTGCAAGCACAATTGCCAATTTCTGCAGGTTTAAAAATTGGGTTTAATTCTTCAAAAATGCCAACTGAAATAAATAATGTCAGCGATATTAAAGACCAAAGTAGAAATGGGTTTCTCGCAGGTGCTTTTGTTAGAATAAAACTGACAAAATTTTATATCCAACCAGAAGTATATTATACTAAAAAAGGTGGTGATTTTCAATATAGTAATACTGGTAACATCTTTACTCAACAAAGCTCTTTTAGCACGGTAGATGTTCCCTTATTAGTTGGAATCAAACTTATTGACCTTAAAGTATTTAATTTCAGACTTATGGCAGGACCTGTTGCTTCTTTTATTACAGATAAAAATGTATCATATCAAGTAAATGGAGTAAACTTACCAGCGGTTCCATCGCCAACTTTAAACTTTAAAAATACAATTTGGGGATTACAAGCGGGAGCTGGTATTGATGTTTTAAATTTCACATTAGATATTAGATATGAATGGGGTATCAATAATTTTTCGGATTATGCAGATATGACTACAAAATCGAAAATATTACATGTAGGACTAGGAATGAAATTTTTCTAAATGAGGATTAAATAATTATTAAATAGATATTTAACACAATAAAATGCAGACAAAAAAATCCACTTATTTCAAAATACTTATATCAGTATTTGTTTTTTCAAGTACTTTTTTTATTTTCAATTCATGTAAAAACAAAAATAATACGAAACTAAATATAGATATTCCGAAAGAAGCATATTTAGAAATTAAAATTCATAGGTACGAAAAAATACTAATGAATATTGACGCAAATAATATTAGAAATGAATTAAAAAAATACAAGGACGAATATGCATTATTTTTAAATGGAAACCTGGATGACACACTAAACATTTTACAATTATATAATTATATCTCTGATCCGGCATTAAGAGAAATTTATGAAGATATTGAAAAACGATATCCTGATTTATCGTCGCTTGAAAAAGAGTTATCATCAGCTTTTACCTATTATAAGCATTATTTCCCGTTAAAACCAACACCCAAAATCTATAGTTATATATCATATCTGGATTATGAAAATCGGATTATTAATGTTGATACTGTTATGGCAATAGCCTTAGATATGTATTTGGGCGAAAATTACAAGATGTATCCTTCAGTAAAAATCCCAAAATACATTTCAGCAAGACTTGATAGCAATTATATAACAATTGATTGTATGAAAAACATTGCATCGAAAACAATTAATTTCAACTATGAGAATAAAACATTACTTGACAACATTTTACATTTAGGAAAGATTCTATATTTTGTAGATGCAATGATTCCCTCAAAAGCAGAAGAGCTGAAAATAGGTTATACACAAGACCAAATAGATTGGTGTAAAAAAAATGAAGAAAACATTTGGGCATTTTTTATAAAAAACAATCTTTTATTTAATTCAGATTATTTTAAAATACGCCAATTTTTCACAGAAGCTCCATCAACAAAAGGATTTAAAGATGCCCCTCCCCGATTCGGCGAATGGATTGGATGGCAAATTATTAAATCATATATGAATGAGAATAAAAATGCGAATTTAGAAGAATTGATGAAAGAAAATGATTCGCAGAAAATATTAAAAATATCGAAATACAAACCTGTTAAACAATAAATTATGCTTGTAAAAACCTTTGGGAGTGCCATACATGGCGTAAATGCCATAACCATAACTGTTGAAGTAAATATTGATCAGGGAATAAATTTTGCAATGGTTGGTTTACCCGACAGTGCCGTAAAAGAAAGTCATCAAAGAATAGAAGCTGCATTAAAAAACGTTGGCTATCGAATTCCCGGAAAAAAAATTGTAGTAAATATGGCACCTGCAGATATCAGAAAAGAGGGATCAGCTTATGATTTAACGATTGCAATTGGTATTTTGGCAGCTTCCGAACAGATTAGCTACGAAACAGTTGATCAGTATATTATAATGGGAGAGCTATCACTTGATGGTGGATTACAACCTATAAAAGGCGCCTTACCTATTGCTATAGAAGCACAAAAACAAGGCTTTAAAGGAATAATTTTACCCTCACAAAACGCAAGAGAAGCAGCTATAGTATCAAAATTAGATGTGTATGGAGTTGAAAACATTAAAGATGTAATTGAATTTTTTAAAGGAGAAAAAGAACTTGAGAAAACAGTTATAAATACCCGAGATGAATTTTATAATAGTCTGAATGAATATGAGTTTGACTTTTCGGAAGTAAAGGGGCAGGAAAATATAAAACGTGCTTTGGAAATTGCTGCTGCTGGTGGGCATAATGTCATTTTAATAGGACCACCCGGAGCAGGTAAAACCATGTTGGCAAAAAGAATGCCTTCAATATTACCGCCTTTGAATTTGCATGAAGCACTTGAAACCACAAAAAT
>CAZWRD010000192.1:0-4681 GCA_964636105.1 uncultured Bacteroides sp. | reverse complement strand
CCCTCATGGAATCAATTAGATATTGCGGTGGCCTTCCGGCAACTTCAATAATCATTATTGCTGTTATTTTTTTTTCTACCATTTTATCTTTTTATAAGCAAAATAATTATGATAAAAACAAGAAAGAATGCGAATGCGTACATCGCATATTTTTTGATTATCTCGTTTTTTGACTCATATATTATCTCTTCTTTTGCAATATCAATGTCTGAATTTAAGTTTATAATGTTTTCGCTCTGTGGCGTATCTATAATTGATGGTGTGTCTTCTATTAAATTTGCAGTTATAGTGTTTGAATCCGAAAAAGGTTCTTCCTCCACTCTCGATGTATTTTCTTTCTCTATGGGCTCAATATCTAGTTCCTGATTCTCGTTATCGGTATTTTGCGATACACTAGAGCCAGATACACATGCTAGTCCCTGGGTTTTAATTTTTTGCAAGATAACATCTCCGATTCCCTTAACCTTATTTAAATCATCAACAGAAGAAAATGGTCTAGTGTCTATAATTGCCTGCGCTTTTACTGCGCCAATCCCGTCAAGCTTATCTAAATCTGAAAGTGAAGCTGTGTTGATATTTATTTGCGTCGAACTACACTCCGCATATGTAAAATTAATAGTAAGAATTAATAGGAAAAAAATCGCCCATCTCATTAGGTTCTTAAAGAATTATGAGTATAAAAGTATTCCGATTGCAACCGATGCGTTTACTAAAAACCATAAAATATATGTTATTATAATTGGCTTTTCTTTGTGAACGAGTCCATATGCTAACCAAAATAAATTAAAGAGCGCCCAAACAGACCACGACGCAAAAGATAGACCGACAACTTCGTGATTTACAAAGACATTCCACAGCTGAGGAATTCCCATTATTGGTCCGATAATCGCTATAATGATAAGTATTCTGTCTAAAAACCTTATCCAAAATCTTTTCGACGGATATTCTTCTAGTTTTTTAAAAACTCTTTTTCTTTTACTGATGTGGTGTAAGCCAGATGAATTCATATTAATATTAAGAGAAAATGGTTTATAAATTGTGAGTTTATTCCACGTCAAACTTTTCTCCGAACTTTTCTTTAAAATCTATATATTGAATTTTCCCGTCTTCGTTCTTGCTACTTATCCATATATTATTGAAAACTTTTGTATTTAACAAAAAAGCACATTTCTCTTTTTCTTCTTTTGACAAGGTTCCATTGAGTTTTGATTCTACACCTATAACGTTATACGTTTTTTCTCCGACGAGCTGAAAGGCGATAAAATCCGGGAAACCAGTTCCTATCGTCATAACTTTTTTAAATGGGTTAAAAATTCTTTTAGCTTGAATTATTTTTTTTATTTCTAAATCTACGTTATTGGGCCACTTGGCTACAATCCATCCCAGCTCTTCCAAATTTTTTCTGACTTTTAGTTCGAAATCTCCGCCAGATTTCTTTGATTTTTTACCCTTGGCGATTTCTGATTTTTTCTTTAATAATTTTGGAACACCTGCTGCATTGTTTTCCCAAGTAATTTCGTAATCCCCGCTGTTTACTTTATTCGCAACGTTTAGGATTTCTGCCTTATGTTCATTCTCTTTTTCCATAAATAAACTAAATGAGTATCTTTTTTAAGGATTGTTATAAAATTACTTGAACGGATGCGGCCCGCCAATACAAAAACTACAAAGATTATCTCGCTTTATCCCACATCTTTCGAACGCTCTGAACATTGCCCCGACAGATAGGAACCTGACTTCTGCTCCAATTTCTTTAGAAATGTCCTCATCGCTTCTGTTTGTAGACTTTAACTTGTCTCTTACAATAAAATCATCTTCTGGAGGCATATCTACGCCCCACATACATCCCCTAGGAACGCCATCACTACCGATTATTCCAATTCTAGGAGTATAGTTTAACAAATAAACTTTCCTTGCCCCCGCTTTTATTAATAACTCTCTAGCATATTTGGAATTGTTTCCTCGGATAGTGCTATCATCTACTACTACCACGGTTTTTCCTGAAATAAATTTATCAGCGCTTGGAAGGATATTAAGATTTGATCTTATAGAGTCATTACGATCTTCCTTAGTTGTGCCCTGAAAGGCTCTTTCTCCACGCATTTTATAAAATAATGGACGAAATAACTCTTCTTTTCCTAGGGCTTTAGCGTAACTTCTTGCAGCTGCTTCTGGACAACGAGGTAAAAAACTTATTACATCCGCTTTTATATTTGCAAATTCTTCGGCCAAAACTTTCCCCAGTTCTTGACGCAACCTCAAAACACTTAATCCATTAATTATTGATTGTGCAGAGGATATATAATTCCATTCAAAAAAACAGTGCCGGTGCTGTTTATTCTCTTCTATTGGCAACTTACGATAACCGCCATGAGCTGCCAAATAATAAATAACTCCGCTATCCAAATCTTCTAAATGAATTGCTCCATTTTCTATCAGTGCGATATTTTCTGAGGCTGCGCAATACTTTCCGTCTTTAAACCCTAGACATCCTGGCTTAACCGCATATTTGTCTCTTACAACGATTACTTCATCTTTAGATTTGTCTGCAATTGCGAGCGTATAAGAGCCATCAATTTTCTTTACCAATTCTTTTTCTCCATTTTTGAGATAGTACTTTAAAAGAATTCTTGTGTCGCATTCAGAATCCGGATTTAATTTTTTGGAGAAATTTACTTGACCATTATGAATTGCAACAGCTTGACAATCTCTAATTAGTATATGATCTCCTCTGTTTTCTACCTTACCACCGATCACGTGGGGGTGCGCGTCTTCTAAAATTTTATCTTCTCTCCCTTTTGTTGCGTAACGTACGTGTGCTCCAAAAGTATGATATAGAGAAGCGGGAAAGATTTTATGTAAGTCAACTAAGTCTACTTTACTAACTCCTCCTTTCCACTTAATAACATCAATTCTATTTTTACCAAATGCAAAAATACCGCAAGCTTCTCTCCCACGGTGTTGCAAAGATTTTATAAAAGAATACGCATCGTGAAGTGTGTGGGCGATGCACAATCCACATTTACTTTGGATAATGTCGTCTCCCATAATTCTGGAATAATTCTAGATATTATAAGGTTTTGTATAGTTAAAGGTCTCTCGCCAAAAGAGTGCGTCTATTGTTTGCTCTCGCTCTTTCTTCCGCTTTTTTAATATCCTCAGAAACTTTTTTTTCAAGGGCTTCGATAAATTCTTCAGAAACCGCAAACTCTGATGCTTCTTTAATATTTGTTTTTACAAGCAAGCTCATTTTTTCTTCTCCATTCTAGATACTCTTTGTTCAAGCTCTTTAAATTCTACATGGTTTTCTAAATCAAATATTTTTTCCATGATTAAAAGTGCTCCGAAAACTAATATAAAAGTAAATACAAATCCGCCAATTGTCAGTCTTTCTATTTGAGAAAAGTCCAAGTCGAAAAAAACACCATGTATTATCAACCCAATTGAAACCACTAGAGAAAATACAAATGTTGCGACCAGCTTTCTTTTAATTTCCTTTTTTGTGTTCATTTTTTCTTTTTCTCAACTGTTTTCTTCTCTATCTGTTCTTCAACCTTTTCGGTCCCAATTGGTTTCATTAGCGGGAAGATAACACATTCTCTAATTGGCTTATCTACAAGCATAGCGAAAAGTCTTTCCGAAACACCGAAGCCACACGTCGGAGGCATCGCATATTTTAATGCTTCAACAAATCCCTCATCGTGTTCCATACTCTCAGAATCGCCGCCCTGTTTATTTTTACCCTGCACGATAAATCTTTCTTCTTGATCCATCGGGTCATTTAATTCTGAATATCCATTACCAACTTCGCTTCCCGCAAGAATTATCTGGAATTGCTCTACCTTCCTCGGATCCTTTTCGCTTCTTTTCGCGAGCGGAGTTAATTCTACCGGCTGACCAACCAAAAATCCTGGACCAGAAAGTTGTTTCCTGCAAAATTTCCAAAGAATATCAACTAGTCTCCACTTGTCTACCTTGTTGTCATATTCTATATTTTCTTTTTTCAAAAACGATTCTATTCCTTTTTTATCTGTTTTGTAAATATTTAATCCCGTTTTAGATTCAATTAATTTTTCATAATCATACGTTTCCCATTTTTTTCCCAAATCAACTTTATGCCCTCTAGTTTCAAAAGTCAGAGAACCATTTACTGCTTTCGCAATTTTTTTATACATTTCTTCAACCAATTTCATCCCGTCCTCAAAATTTGCATATGCCCAATAAAATTCCATCTGAGTATAATCTTGCAAGTGCTCTGCGTCCATACCTTCATTTCTAAATTGTCTTCCTATTTCAAATGTTTTTTCATAGCCTGCAACCATTAATTTTTTTTGCCATAATTCGCCCATAGAAATTCTTAAGAAAACGTTTAAATCCAACGCATTGTGATGTGTCGCGAATGGTGTTGCCGCTGCACCACCAGCTGCAGTTTCTAAAATTGGAGTTTCTACTTCTAAAAATTCTTTTTCTGTCAAGAAGTTTCTTATTGCGCTCCAGAACTTTTGTTTTTTTATGAATAGTTCTTTTATTTCTGGATTCATAATTATATCTAAATACCTCTTTCTTAATTTTTCTTCCTCATCCGTTAATCCCTTAACCTTATCTGGCAACGGAAGAATTGATTTAGTCAAAAGTTGTATTTCTTTCACAAGTACAGAAAGCTCTCCGGTTTTTGTTTTCA
>CAZWRD010000191.1:4045-4778 GCA_964636105.1 uncultured Bacteroides sp. | reverse complement strand
TTGCAATAGTTTCTTCATGTGATTGAGCTTTCCATTTACTGATAGTATTGTTCATACCTGACTATTTTGTTTTAAAAATCATTAATTATTTGCCTGAACATAAACCATAATAGTCTTATTCAGTATAATTATCATATGCTATTAATTCACCAAAACTAAACATTACTTCCAATCCTTTTGTTTTTAAATCTTCTTTTAATTGGATGTTTGAGTTTTCGGAAACAAACATAGCAAAATCGCCTCCCCATGCTCCCAAGGATTTTATGCCTCCTTCAAAATTGGGAAAGCTTTGTTGAGCTATGCTTTCTCTTTTGAGAATTTCAGATAATATCTGTTCGTGTTCTTTTATAATATGTATCAACTCTGAAGCAGTTGCAGCATTGCACATGGCTTGGGATAATTCTGAAATCCTGTTGATTTGTGTTGTAGTTGGATTGTTTGTTTTAATGTAATTTTCAACTTCCTTATGGCTGTTTTGTTTCTTTCCCAGCCATGCAAATACGGCATGATTCTTTATCGCTTTTCCTATTTCTGCATGAGTAATAACGGGTTTTTTATCAATAAGCTGATAAAAAAGCGGACTTTTGGCAGCTGCACAGGCCACATCGTAGCCCGAGCCATTGCTTACTTTGCTGTAAAGTTGAAATTCATCAATTCCCATCCAACGGGCAATCAGATATATTAAAGTGGAACTGCTTCCCAAACCCCAATGCAAAGGATAATTGGCATCAAT
>CAZWRD010000191.1:0-4035 GCA_964636105.1 uncultured Bacteroides sp. | reverse complement strand
TATTGAAACCGTTTTTATATTCCTTAATAAAATCAGGATTTAATTGGAATGCTGCCTGCAATATCTTTAATAATTCCGTTGCAATGGCAGTATCTGATGTGTTTTTTACCGATAGATTTTGCAAACAGAAAGTAGCTGCAAACCACGTGTTTCCTTTAACGGTGCTTACCCAGTTTATTACAGCATCTTCACAGGAATCAACTCTTATTTGTTGCCCGAACTTTAATGGAAAGGCAAGGGCTTTTGCACCGTTAAGTACAAGATATTCGCCACTTAGCAGCAGTTTGCCGTTTGCTTTCTTGCTAAATTTTATGTTCATCCATAAATTGTTTAACGGCTGCAAAGCTTACTTTTTCGCCTTTAAAGAAATCGGTAGCCAGTTGGCGTTGTTTGGGCGAAGCACCCAAAGCATTGAAAATATTAACCAGATGCAGTTTCATATGTCCTTTCTGAATACCAACAGTAACCAAACTCTGAACTGCCGCAAAATTGCTGGCTAATCCGGCTGAAGCCACTATTGCCATCAGCTCGGGTGCGGTAGGATTTCCCAATATTTCGAGCGACTTGCGTGCCAGTGGATGCAAATTGGTAATTCCTCCAACAGTTCCAATTGCCAAAGGTATTGTTATCCAGATGCGGATATTGTCGTTTTCTATTTTGCATTGGCTCAAAGCCCTGTATTGTCCGCTTCGGCTTGCAAAGGCGTGGGCTCCGGCTTCGGCAGCCCGCCAGTCGTTGCCGGTAGCTATTATTACCGAGTCAACGCCGTTCATAATGCCTTTGTTGTGCGTGGCTGCCCTGTAAACATCGTTCCATGCAATCTGATAGGCCAGTTCTACTTTTTGTGCAAACTGCTGCGGGCTCATTCCGTCGGTAATTCCGTGCAGATTGCGAATCGGACAGCCAACTTCAACGGTAACTGTACATTCGTCAACATAATTACTGAGTATCGACATTACTACTCTGCATTCGGCATTCTCGGAAGTTTTCCCTTGATTAAGTCCTTCGTCAAGCCCTTGTGCAAGTTCTTCCAGACAAGTGTTGATAAAGTTGGCTCCCATTGAGTTTACGGTATCAAATTCAACTACAAGTCTGAATAGTTTATCTGTTTTGCCGCTATCATCTGCCAGTTGCAGATTGGTGATTCCGCCTCCGCGTTGAACCATACTGGCTGTAACATATTTTAATCGCGAAAGCAAAATGGTTTTAAGGGTGTTCCATTGGCTGAACAATTTATCAGGATTGGCAAACCATTGAAAGTAAACATGACCGAGCTTGGTGGTTTTTATTTCTTTTACTACAAAGCCACCTCTGTCGGCCCAAAAACGTGCGGCACTTGCGGCGGCGGCAACTACCGAACTTTCTTCGGTAACCATGGGTACATGGTAGATATTGCCGTTAACCACAAAATTGGGCGCAATGCCATAAGGCAAATGATAGGCACTTATGGTGTTTTCGCTCAAATCCATAAACATTTCGCGGCGAGTTGCATCTTTTGTTATCAATGAACTCATTTCGAGCTCGCTTATTTTTGGTTCTTCGCATAAGTGCGAAACCAATTTGCGTTTTTCGGCTTCTGTTAACTTTGAGAAACCTTTGTATATTTTTCCCTTCATTTGCCTATTTTAGGATATAACCATGCTTTTGAAAATCTTAATCCAAGTATTTGTTCTTCTATATATTTTTCGAGTGAAGCATACGATTCGCGGGCATGTCGCAAAAAACCAGATGCTTGTCCGTAAACTGCCGGAAGTTTGCTTTTTGAAATCAGATAATAACCATCGAGATGGGTGCGGATTCCGCCCGAAATAATTAGTTGGCGGCATTTGATATCGGGATTATTTTCTACGATATAATTGATATTGTCAAGCATGTTTTCGGCTGTATGGCCAATATGTGCCAAGGGTTCGAGATGTGATACATTTTCGGCAGCGCGGCGTATAAGTTCCAATCGGGCAAAATTGGTTCCTCCAAAAGAAGCGGTTTCAATAGCTTCGATGGGCAGTTGTAAAAGTTCTTTCAGGCTGCGGATGCCCATGCCTTGTCCTACTTCTTTTACAATTATCTTCATATTGCTTTTGCCTAGGAAATCTTTTAAAGTATCAATAGGGCGATAGTGCAGAAAATCGCCTTCGTGCTGCAAAGATTCCTGCAAAGGATTGATATGGATGATGATGCCATCGGCTCTGAGCATTTTTACCAAATCGTTTATGCGTTCGTATTCGCCGTTTATCATCATTTTTTCGAGCTGGGCAATGCCGATATTGGCATAAAGCGGCAAATCGTCGCCAATGATGTCTCTGAGGTCGAAGTCGGGGAGATGTTTTTTGTTGTCGAGCAATATGCGGCAACTTCCCAATCCCATCCCCATGCCAAATTTATTACAGGCTTTGGCCAGATTCTGATTGATATAAAGCGATTCGGAAGCTCCACCCGTCATGCTCGAAATCCACATCGGAATTTTAAATTCTCTGCCCAAAAACTCAAAAGGCTGCCATTCGCTTTCGGCTGCCGAACCCAACATAGGCTCGTAGTCGAAGCGGGCATCCAGTTCATCTGCCTGTATTTGCGAATTCAACGCAAGCCTTATGTGATCTCCTTTTCTGTCCTCCATTTTTGTAAAAGTTTTTTAATAAACGTATGCCATTTGCTTTGGTTCAAAGATAGTATTTTTTATTTAAATAGAAGTAAAGGATAAAAAGATTAACTGAAAAATTGAGTAAAAGAATAAATGAGTAATTGAATAATTGACTAACTAAAACTTACCTAACTCATAATCCATCTTTCAAAACCCTCACCTTATCAAACTCTGTGCCAAACCACCTCCCGAAAATAAAAAAGTGATGAAAAAGTGGCGAAATGCTTCGTCATTTTTTTAGTATTACCACTCAGTAAGTTACAGAGGTTTTTTTTGCTTCGCCACTTTTTTCTTGCATTCGCTTTTCGAGGAATGTACATTTGCCTCCTCATTTGCCAAATCGTTTTTATTTTGTGCAGGTGACGACAGTTATTATTATGATGTAAAAAACATAGAAAAAAGGCTGAAAAAATTGCTTATAATTTGCTGAAATCCAAAAATTGTTAACGCAAATTAACAATTTTTTTTATACTGATACAATGCAATTTACAGCGTTTATTTTTAAAAAATGCATTTTTTTTTGCCATATTTTCGACCTTGTTACATTATATAGCAGAAGAGCTTCTTAAAGATGAAGTTCTCTGAATCAAAATTAATTTTAAATTTTTAAATTTATGAGTAATCAGAATTTAGTTTCAATTGTAATTAGTCCTACTGACGTAGTGGAGATTAATGAGTTTATCCTGAAGATTAAGGGTAAATTAAGTACAGGTTTTATTAACCTTAACCCTGACGAAAGGCGTGCATACGCCAAAATGGGCGACAAAACCCTGGCTTTTGTTGAAAAAGCCTTGGATTTTGGAACAACTTATCCCGATTTGGTTCCGGCTTATGTAGATATTGCTGAACTGAAAAAAGATTTGGAAGCCGTAAAAATTATGATCAGTATCTTGCGCAAGTTGGAAGAAATTACAACCAAGCTTGACGACACTGCATTATTGGCTGGCAGCGAAGCTTATACCGCTGCACTGTCAATATATGCAGCAGCTAAAGATGCGGCCCGCCGCAATGTGAGTGGTGCAGCAGGTGCTTATAATGAGATGAAAATGCGTTTCCCTGGCCGCAAGGCTAATGACGATAATTCGCAGGTTTAAGCACAAATAAGCCGTTTGTAGTTATAAAGCCCGGCTTTTAACGGCAAACGGCTTTGTTTTTTAATCAGTAAGCAATTATGACAATTTTTACAGCCATATTATTTAAACAGACTTTGTTTTTTTGCAACGGCATTTTGCACAAAATAAGTGCGGTGTCGTTGCTTTTTTGTGCGGCTTTGTATAAAATAAGTCCGGCTTCGGACAAAATAAGTGCCAAGCCGAGCAAAATAAGTACCAAACCGAACAAAATAAGTGCGACGCCAGTGAAAATAAGTACTAAGCCAAAGAAAATAAGTGTGGCGT
>CAZWRD010000190.1:3031-4812 GCA_964636105.1 uncultured Bacteroides sp. | reverse complement strand
TGTTGATGATAGAGTGACAGGTTTTTATAGAAAGTCAAGATACTTCTGTAGGAACAAACGAAAAACTGTCATCATCATAATTGACAACGAATACGCCTTTGGATCGCGTATTATGCCAATACTTCAGTTCTCTGCTGTATCTGGGTAGATCATCGCTAGTTTCCAGCCAAGCTTTCCACAAACGCTTATTATCTTTGAATACGGCTTTGCTTACATCCGTATCTTTTACTTCAACACAACCATCGTAGTTGGAAATGACTTTGATTTTCATACAGTATAGAATGTCTACTTTTTATAGAAAGTCAAGAATTAATCGTTTATACCATCCAAAATCGCTTTGATTTCTTTCATAGGAACCTTGAGACGGCGATGAATATCAACCTTCTTCATATTATGCTCATGGCGAAGATGCTCAATCATAAGCTTGAGAGCATACGCATTTGCTCCTTTTTCTGCTTTATGGCGACTGCGTGCAGCGGCACCATATAGATTATATAGAGTTACTTCGTCCATAATGAATATACCATGACTACTTTTTATAGAAAGTCAAGACTTTAGTTGCTTCTCCAAATATTTCTTCAGTTTGATGATGTTATTCTTGCTCAAAATGACTTCATCACCATACGGTCTGCCGTATATAAGAATATGCCAAATACACTTTAGACGATACTTCCACGGTGCATCTGACGCATATCCTCGCTGCCAGAATGAAACATACCACACACCAAGTTCATCATCTTTTTCAAAATGAAGTTCGTGTGTATGACAATCGCAAGTGATGTGTAGTTCGTTTTCTTTATTCATTTCAGGCAGTCGTTTCGTCTTCTTCGTCTTTTTCTTGACGAATAAAAAGCATATATTCTTTTTCGTCCTTGATTTTGTTGAACTTCATTCCGTTGTAGCCAAAACTTTCAGTCAACGAAGTAAGTTCAGGATCGCGTGGCACAATCTCATATGCCGAACCTTGGCCCGGTCGGGGAGCATTATCGTCATAATCTTCATCCACACTCAATTTGTTTGAGTTTTCATACGCCCACTTGGCAATTTCTTCTCCAGTTTTGCCCTGTAGTTCTGGAAAGTTTTCCAAGTCAATAACATAATCGTCAAAACCACAATACGTGACAAATGACTCACCATACATTAAACGCATTTTCATAAATTTTTTATGTATTCTGTATATACGCTACACATTTTTTATGGTTTGTCAATCAGATTATTACTATTTATAATATTATGGAAAATGTATCTTGGATAATGGACTCTATCAAAACTGGTGCTCCTGCACTTGTTGGATTTCTCGTCAAATACCTATGGGATTATTACAATAGCAGAAAGCAGTTGAAGCAGGAAAGAATACGCAAACTTGAAGATTTGAAGAGTATGCTTGAAGAAAGCAAGAATCTTTTTGTGATGCAGAACAAGTTGCTTCGTAGATTGTCAAATGAAGTATGCGAACGTATAAAATGCGATGCTACATACAATACAAATGGATACGAGAATTTTCTTTCTCAAAATTATGATAATATGACTGATGTTGAAAGGGACACTCACTCAGTCATACGTGGCACAACCACCAACTCTATCAATATTGTAAATCAAGAGTTGGAGAAATGGATACAAGCGGACAGAGAGTTCAAGATAAATAGCGTAAAGGAATTACGCACTATTGATTTTGGCAGTGAGTTTGCCAAACAACTAAATCGTCTTGAACTACATCTGAACTTGTGGCGAGACAAGTATAATGTATGGATGAAGAACGAAAAACATTGTGTTGTATATCT
>CAZWRD010000190.1:0-2931 GCA_964636105.1 uncultured Bacteroides sp. | reverse complement strand
TTTGAACTTGCGTTTATAATATTCTGTGATTGGACCTTGATATATGCCGCCACCTTTTTGTTGCACAAGTATATGCGGCACTCTATGTCTAGTGTGCCCAACGATTTGATTTATATTCTTGACAGGAGAAAATGAATTCCAATCAACCCAATTGATTCCGCCGTGCATTTGTATGCCGCCTCTATCCCATCCTGCACCAAACAGCATAGCATTTTCTCCATTTTTTGCTCGTTCTATGTCTTCGGCTACTGCTTCTGACAGCACTTCATCTACAAACTCAAGTGAGTATTCTCTATCTGCATCCATAGCATCCGCCCACACTTGCCATATAGGCTTGGTCAATCCCGCGTGGCTAAAAAGAAAGTTTTGCTCAATATGATATACTTTGAATCTGCTTTTATCTTCGTCAGTAAGTATCTTGTTTATTTGAATGTTTTTGCTGGTAGAATATCCACTACAGCGAAAGTTGATATTGTCTTTGTAGATGTATGAAGTATCGTGATTGCCAGTTAGAGCAATAATTTTGTCATTATACAACACTTTATCACGCAGCCAATTGGCAGTGTCAATGGCCTCGTAATCACTATCACCCCACGCATCAAAATAGTCACCCAGTAAAATACACTTGTCGTGTTTTACATTTTCTATTAGGTGCTGTACCCTTCTGTATCTATGATGTATGTCACTAAGTACCAGTATTCTCATAAAAACAATATAGGGGGGTACCTAAATTTTGTCAAGAACGTTTCTTTTTTATATAATCGCTGTTGATGAAATCTTCTGGATTCATTGCTGCTTTCTTTTGATTGCAACTATGACAACATACAGCAAAGTTAGATGGACTAAATGGGTCACCTCCACCTGACTTGGGCATATAATGATCTACCGTAGCTTGTTCTCCACGTTTGGTAGATTTCATCTTTAGATTTGTTTTACCGCAATAAGAACAAATCAAACAGCCCTTGATTTTTATTTCTTGTTTGAGAAAAGCGGCTCGGGCTCTATTCCATCGCTTACTCTCCATACTGGAATATACTTTGTTCAGTAATACCAGATGTGCATAACTTTTTATATGCACATCTTCCATATGGATAGTATGTTTCATTTACCCAACCCGCGACGTTGGACCAGCCCAACCATAACCTTCATCTCCTTTATCCATCTGGTCGCAAAGCAGTTGCTTCTTCTTAGGAGTATTGTCAGGCTTGGTTGCTTCCCAAGTAATCTTGATGCTGTTCATATGCTTTTCTGGCATATACGCCACACGAATACCATTTGTGGCAAACGTATGGGCAAAATCTTGCAGCGTCATTTTCTTCAGTTGTTCAATATCAAATTTGCCGCCAGATTCAACGATGGAATTTCCCATCATATGATAAAAATCATCTTTACAGAGTTGTTTTCTAATATCGTTATTCATAAATTTATGCCCAGAAGAAGTTTCTGTTTTCAACAATCCATACGAGCCACTTGGTGTCAAGGTCTTCCAGTTCTTTTTCAAGACGATTGATTTGACCATATGCTTCTTCATATGTAGCAGATGCGTTGATAGACATTTCCGCACTTGGATATGATGCTTCTATCTTTTTTTCATATTCGCCGCGATCAAACTTGATATAATCATAACACTCTCTAAGTTCTTTCTCAAACTTGGCGTGAATCTCACTTGAGTTGATATAATCAACAGTCTCAAAGCAGTTTTCCTGCTCCACAAAATGTAGCACCATCGTAAAATTTACGTGTGGAATGAGCCATACTTTATCTGTCCAAGTATTTGGAATATCCTTGTTCAGCCAACGTTGTTTAGGAAACATAGTACATTCTATGTTTCTATAAAACCAATCGTGCATTCGACGATACGTAAAGCGAACAAGTATCTTGTTTCGTATAAAATACTGAACTGGATACTTCTTTCGTAGATACTTGTTTACTTCGCTGTCGCTGCGAAAAAGTTCTCTAACATCGCTGGTATGCGGCTTTAGATACCAGAAATACCATAGATGTCTATCCTTATATGGCAACTTCTTGTAATCTTCCAATGTGTCGCAACATACATATTCGTATAGTATATCGTCCATACTCTCTAGAACATTTACAATCTTGTCCTTTAGCGTAGGCTTGTATTCGCCGTCTGGCATTTTGATTGCCTGCATTCTTTGTTCAAAACTCATAAGTCATTTACTTTGTACGGGTTGATAAACTTGACGCCGCTGTATTTGTTGTTCTCTACAAGATTGTTATAGTTGTAGCGACCAGACAAATGAGCAGCAATCATATTTTTAGCACGAATACCTTGGCAGAAATTATATGCTTCGTCAAGAGTAAAATGCGTAGGATCATCTCTATCTTTAGCATCAAGAAAAGTACAATCCATTATAATATCCTTCACATCCATCAAATCAGTAGCATCATTGATTTGATAAGCGTCAAGACAATAAGCAAATAGATTAGCACGATAAGTTTCGTTGAGTTTATCGCTGGTAACTCCTCTGCGAATAAAAGAAGGAATGTCCAATCCTTGATACTCTTTCTTTAGTCGAGTACGGTTCTCGTAAATGACATAACCAAGTGTGCTTTTGTTCTTTTGATGCTTCATATCAAACGCACGCAAAAACTGCTTGTTGCCAAGATCAAGTTCAAATCCAGCGTAGATAGGAACAAAGTCGAGCTTATAACGCAGGTAATTTTGATTTCTCGCATTTACAAATTCAATCATATCTCCGATATTATTATCTTCGGGATAATAAACTGTGAGCGGCTTGTTACGATCCATTGTGTCTTCATTGCGACTGATTCCTCGTCCCGAATTGCGACATCCAATGACAGATGGCAGACCAAGCACATGATCACCGTGTAAATGTCCTAAAAATATGTGTTCAATCCCAGCAAGAAAGTTGCCAATGCTTGTAGCAGCACCTTCGCCGCAATCAA
>CAZWRD010000189.1:0-4850 GCA_964636105.1 uncultured Bacteroides sp. | reverse complement strand
ACAAAAATCAAACAAAAAGAAGAAAGCCTGTGTCGGAAGATGCAGGCTTTTTTTTGTTATACATGAGCTCAGACGATAAGTATTTCATGGAGTAATACCAAAATATTGGTTTATTATTAGATATTTACGAAAAAGCTTGGGATATTCGATTAATACGAATAATCCAGCTGAATATAGAACTTGTAAAATATGTAACTGACACTTCGTTTTCATTAAGTTTATAATAAAAAGTAGCTAATTGGTTTGAATTTTTATATTATCCAACAGGCTTTTCTATTATTAAAATCGCTTGTACTTATTTGACAAAAAAAATATTTTCCTTTTTAATTATCATATTCACTTTTCCCTTTGTTAAAGGCATAATTTATTCTGCAAAGGACTAAAGTAATAGTTCATCATTAATTTATAAAAATAAAATTAATTAGTGGTTAATATTAATGCTATTATAAAATACATATTATAAAATATATGCAATATTAATACTATAATATTATACATAAAAATATAAGTATAATGAAAAATAACTAAAACAAAATACAAAAAATTAAATGTATAATATATTATAAATAAAATACAATACATATTAAATAAACTAATAGAAAACATTACAAATATAAAAAACATATAAAATATAGTATATAAAAATAATACATAGATATTATACAAATAATAATAAGTAAATAATAATAGTAATAATGAGTAATACATAATAAATAAAGTAAAATATACTATATAAAAAATTTTTTAATTATTTTTGCAAGCAGTATATATTCATTTAAATTAATCAATAAGTAATTTACAAACAATAATTTATTTTTTGTTTTAATTATGTGTGTAATAGTTTTTAATTAGAAAAAAATAGAAATATGAACAAACATAAAAAATGGCTGCGTTGTTACAACCCTTTTATAAGATTTATAGATTTCAGCATCCCTAAATTTTATTTTTTTAGTAAACATTGTTTAAATATTCTTGAAAGTCGGAGTTCAGATGTTGTCATAAATAATTTATTTCAGGATACATTGCCTGTTTTTAATGAATTTGAAACGGTTTTTATGAATAAAAATAGTAATAAATCGAACCGAAAAGGTTGTGTTATTTCTATGAAAGATAAATTTTATGAGATGAAAACAATAAAACTACCAGTTTGGGAGGCTATTATCATACAGAAATATAATAAACAATCTGCAGAATACCGTGTTCTTTTGCCAAAAGGAAGAATGGGAATAAGTACTGGTAGTTATTCTAAAAGGTTAGAATATCTGGATGTTATGAGCATAACTTTGGCAGATTATCCACTTTTAGTAGATTTATATAACGATGTTAAGCAATATTATATCGAATTGAATCAGATATTTATAAAAAAGCAATTAAAAGAAAGTGATGTGCAATTTTCAGCAACATTTTTAAAAGAAGCTGCACATAAAATGGCTGTAAGGTTATTTATCAATCTGGGCTTTCTTACTGCACATTTTGCAGAATCTCCTGATCATATATATAGCTTTTTTCCTATGAATAAACTGGTTAAAAAAACCAAAACCAAAACCGAAAAAGCCAATACAGTTAAACGTTCAATAGTGAAAAATACAATTATAGAAGCAGGGATTAGTTTTTCGATAAATGATTTTATATTAATCAGTCTTTTGAAAGGAGAAAAGATTAAAATTTGGTTTTCGCAAACCAAGGATACAGTTATAATACCTGAAAATGCTATAGAAATATTGCAAGGTGATGAAGCCGAAATAGAAGTTAAAAATTATGCAGGTATCGACGACAGATTTTTAATGATAGCCAATACTTTTGCCAATGAACAAGCAAAACTGGAATTAACATTGTTGGATTAATATGGCTTATCGGAGCTTCTAACTATTATTATTTCTTATTTTAAATCCGAAGAAACTGATACAAAACCTATATAAACAAGCAATATTAATAGCTCTGACATTGAGGTAGGGGTAATATAAATGTGATTTATAGATTAGTTCATCTTATAATGCATTAATTCCAATCAGAAATATGCTATAGTTTCAAGAACGTTAACGAATTGGAGAATCAGATTTTTTATTTCGATATAATAGCTAAATATTAATGACTGATTGGAGATGCAAAATATACATCATAATGTTTATTCAATAAAAAAGACTGCCTCTAAAGTTGCAAATTAAATCTTTAAAGACAGCCTAAAATACTAAACAATTTATTTATTCATTAATTTGGTTTATAATTCGGGAAATATTTTAATCTGAATTTTTCAAAACTCAAAATATTTATATCAGGATTTGCAAAAACAAAAATCAATGTATCTGTTTCGTTAATAATAAAATCTGTAATTTTTCTATAACTATTTCTTGTTTTATCAATAATTTCAGATGAATATTTTATTATAAGCATATCGCAAAAATAAACACTATATTGGCGTCGTATCAGCCAAATAAAATGTGTTTATTCAATTTTTTGCTGTTTTTTTATCATAAAATATGACTTATTAATATTTTCACCCCAATTGAAATAAGTATAAGACCTCCAAGTATTTCAAATTTTTTACCAAACTTATTGCCAACATTTTTTCCAAAAAGCATTCCCAGCATGGCTACCAAAAATGTTATAAATCCGATTAAAGCTAAGGCAAGCCAAATATTGGTCTTGATAAATGCAAAACTTACGCCAACCACCAAAGCATCAATGCTTGTGGCTATTCCCATGCCAATAAGTACTGAGAATTTTAAGGGATTGAAGTTCGTTTTATCTTCTTCTTTTTTAAAACTCTCTATTATCATTTTCACACCCAAAATGAATAATAAAACAAAAGCAAGCCAATGGTCGAAACTTTCAATTAATGATGATATTTGTTTCCCCGCAAACCATCCGATTAACGGCATAGCGGTTTGTAAAAATGCCAATACAAAAGCAACTTTTAGAGCTTGTTTAAATTTTATCTGCTTAATAACTAATCCTGTAGATACCGAAACAGCAAATGTATCGAAAGAGAGTCCAATTGCAATTAAAAAAATAGTAATGATGTCCATATTTTTATTTTAAAAAAGAGACAGGCTATTTACATACCTGTCTCCAATCAACTTAATCACGCTTTAATCAAATAGTTCATTTAACCAATTTTTTTTCTTATGATTTTTATAATAATCATGGTCGTGGCTTTTGCCGTAAGAATGATGTTGGTCTGAATAATTTTTAGGATGGAAACTCGGGTTATTCCCTGTGCTTACCGATGATTTTTCAATAATCTTGTCGAGTTCGCCTCTGTCTAACCAAACTCCTCGGCAATTTGGACAATAATCAATTTCAATCCCCTGTCTTTCAGACATTACTAAAGCTACATTACAACTTGGACAATTCATGGTTTTGTTATTTTAATTGATTTATATTAATTGTTTATTAAGTTTGTTTGTTTTTCGTCTTTATCTTTTTTTATTATCAACGATGCTAATATTGATAGTGTTAGAATTCCGATGATTATCAATAATGATATGAAAACCGGAAATTTAAAGAATCCTGAAATACACATTTTTATACCAACAAATACCAGTATTGCTGATAATCCATATTTAAGAAATCGAAAATATTGTGTAATGCCAGCCAATGCAAAATACAAAGCCCTTAATCCCAAAATAGCAAATACATTGGATGTGAATATGATAAATGGGTCATTCGAAATTGCAAGGATAGCAGGAATGGAATCAACAGCAAAAATTAAATCGGTAAATTCAATAATAATTAGAACTATAAATAGAGGTGTGGCAAAAAGTTTATGATTAATTCTAACAAAAAATTTATCTTCATGTGGCTTGGATGTTACAGGTATAAAAAACTTAAATAATCTTACCAGGATGTTTTTTGATGGATTAAATTTTTCATCTTTCTGTTTTAGCATTTTAAAACCAGTAAAAATCAAAAATGCACCAAAAACATAAATAATCCAGTGGAAACTATTAATTAATGCAACTCCTGCAAAAATAAATATAGCTCTCATTATCAATGCTCCTATTATACCCCAAAATAAGATTTTATGCTGGTATTTTGCTTCAACATTAAAGAATGAAAATACCATGATAAATACGAACAAATTGTCAACACTCAATGATTTTTCAATAAGGTATCCAGTCAAAAATTCTAAAGCTTTGGTTTTTCCTAAATATAAGTAAACGATGTAATTGAAAATTAAAGCCAAACTTATCCATATAGCACTCCAAATCAGTGCTTCTTTTATTTTTACTTCGTGGGTTTTTTTATGAAAAACACCCAAATCTAACGCAAGCATTGCTATTACAAAAAGCAAAAAGCCTGCCCATACATATGCATTTATTTCCATATTATATCATATATTTAATTAATACAAAACCTCCAATTAATAATACCGTAAAGCCTATTGCTACCCAATTGAAATATTTATCAATAAAGCTTTTTATCGTTGGTCCAAATTTCCAGATAAGATATGCAACCAGAAAAAAACGTGCTCCACGACTAATTACTGATGCGATAATAAACATGCCAATATTCATATCAAATGCACCTGAAGTAATTGTAAATACTTTATAAGGTATTGGCGTAAAGCCAGCTGTGAATATTATCCAGAAATCCCATTCATCAAACATCACTTTGATGCTATTGTATAACTCATGGGTGAAACCGGGAATATTGTTAAAAAACACATTAGCCAGACCTGTAAAATCACCATTAGCCTCCAGCCAGGCAAAATGACCTATATAATATCCAACTACAGCACCAGTTACTGAGCCTAAAGTGCAGATAAATGCAAACTTAAATGATTTTGCTAAAGCTCCCATTGCCATAGCAATAAGTAAAATATCGGGTGGTATTGGGAAAAATATAGA
>CAZWRD010000188.1:0-4934 GCA_964636105.1 uncultured Bacteroides sp. | reverse complement strand
TTCGAACGAAGTGAGAAATCCCAATAATATTACTGTAATAAAAGTTTATCGGACAATAGTGATAAATTTTAATTACTCATTTACTCATTTACTCATTTACTCAATAACTCAATAACTCAATTCCTCCTGTCTCTTTATACTTTTCTGCTTTTTTTGTATGAAATTATAAGATTGAGGCTTTCCAATTTCTTTATAATAAATTAAATACAGATATTTGCTTCTTATTATAAATACGAATGAATTATAATTACTTTATGACAAAAATTAAACTTTTTATTATGGTAATTCTGTGTTTCGGGCTTTTTCAAGTTCAGGCTCAGAATCTGATTCTGAATGAATCATTTGATTATCCGGCTGGCGATTCGCTGGCAGCTCACGGATGGAATGTGCATAGTCAGGGTGTTAATACGGTTTCTGTTACTAATACATCCTTAATTTATCCTCAATATCCGGCATCTGTTGGAAACCGATGTTTCTTAAAAAATACCGGACAAGATATTAATAAAACTTTCCCCGGACAAAAAAGCGGAACTATTTACCTGTCAGCTCTTGTAAAAGTAGATACCGCAACTGTTAATGGTGAATATTTTATGCATTTTATCAGAAGTAGTACTAATTATAACGAAAGAGTTTATGTAAGAAAGGCTACTTCAACTTCTAACTTAATAGCATTCGGAATTTTAAAAGGTACATCTGCAACCAGCACGGTTTATACTTCAGCAGTTTATCCGATGGATTCTACTTATTTGTTGGTAATCAGATATAAATTTATGAGCGGAACCGGAAATGATAGTGTTTCTTTATTTGTAAATCCGCAAATTAATCACGAAACAAGTCCTACAATTAAAGTTTCTGATATCACTTCTACTGATTTGGATTCTGTTTGGGCTGTAGCTTTACGTCAGGGTTCTACTACAAATAATAATTATATCAATGTTGACGAAATCAGAATCAGTAATTCATGGTACACTGCATTAGGGATAAATACTACGCCTTTGGTATCAACTTCAACATCAAATAGCATTACAAATAATAGTGCAATCTGCAATGGAAATGTTTTAGCTGATGGAGGTTCGGCAATTACTGCAAGAGGTATTTGTTACGACACTATTTCTGCTCCTACTTTAGCAAATTTGTTTACTACTGAAAGCGGAACAACTGGTTCTTTTTCAAGCAACCTCAGTAATTTGATGGCTGGAAAAACCTATTATTACAGAACTTATGCTACCAATACAAACGGAACTGCTTATGGCTCCGATTTTAGTTTTACAACTTCAGATACAGCTGTTTTTCCAATTGTAATTACATCTGCTGCAAATAATATTTCACACGATTTAGCAAACTTAAATGGCAATATTGTAAACGATGGAGGTTCAGCAATATTATCAAGAGGTTTTTGCTGGGGTGCAACTGCAAATCCCTCATTAACCGACAGCGTTGTTTATGTAAGTGGCACTACAGGTTTAATAAACTATAATTTACAAAACCTTACTCAAAACACAATATATAATGTAAGAGCTTTTGCAACAAATGCTTTGGGAACTGCCTATGGAAATAATATTAGTTTTAAAACCCTTGTTTTTGTTCCATCTTATACAATTCAACAAATACATAATAATGATACCGCAACAGGTGTAGCTGATTCCGTTAATGTAAATTGTAAATTAGCTGGAGTAGTACATGGTTTAAACTTTGTTACTTCAGGTTATTCATTTTATATGATGAATCAGAATGAAGGTATATTTGTTTATAAAACCACTACACTAGGATATACGGTTGCCGAAGGTGATTCTATTAGAGTGATTGGTAAAATTCAGCAATATAGTGGTTTAACTACTATTGTTCCCGATTCTATTGTGAAAATTTCATCAGCTAATACCTTACAAAATCCGATTAGTGTAAATATTTTGTCGGAAAGTGTTGAATCGAGATTGGTTGCAATAAATAACCTGACTTATTTGAGTGGTTGGCCCACAACAGCTGGTACCACAAAAGTTGTTTATGCATTACAAGGCAGCGATTCAGTAAATATTGTAATTTTTTCAGGTTGCAACATACAAGGAACGCCAATTCCGGGTGCAAGTTTTAATTTGAAAGGTATTGTTACTCAAAGCGATAATACATCTCCTTATTTTCAATCCTATTATTTATATCCGCGTAATACCAACGACCTTACGATTAACTATACTACTCCGAATGTTATAACAACATCTTCATCAAATATTACCATGAATGCTGCCAGCTTAAGTGGAAATATTATTTTAAATGGAGGTACAGCAATTACTGCCAGAGGTATTTGTTATGCAACTACTGCAAATCCTGATACTTCTGCTATGCATACTTCTGAAAATCCGGGAACGGGAGTGTTTACAAGTAATATTACAGGTTTAACAGCTGCCACAACTTATCATTACAGAGCTTATGCCATTAATAATACAGGTATTGCTTATGGTGACGATTCTGTTTTTACTACCTTGTCAGCTCCTGTTATGGCAACTGTTGTTACCGATTCTGTATATAATGTTTGGTTCAATACGGCAAGTGTTGCAGTAAAAATTACTTCCGATGGAGGTTCTGGTATCACTGCCAGAGGTATTTGCTGGAGTACAAATCCAAATCCATTGGCTAGTGATAGTGTTTTATATGATTTAGGTAATAATTCTACTTATAGCATAAATATCAATAATTTAATTCATAATACAACTTATTATGTCAGAGCTTTTGCAACTAATTCAGCAGGTATAGCTTATGGTAATGAATTGAGTTTTACAACTAAAAAAATTATTTATGATTATAGTATAAGTGCAGTGAAAGGTATAAATGCGGATGGAGTTGCTGATTCGTTAAATTTAAATTGCAAACTTACAGGTATTGTACATGGTATTAATTACAAATCTACTTCAACTTTTACAGGTCTCAATTTCTTTATAATTGATTCTACTGCTGGTATTAATGTTTATAAAACTACCAATTTGAATTATGTTCCTGTTGAGGGTGATAAAATAAAAGTAATTGGTAAAATAGCTCAGATTAGTGGTTTAACCGAAATTGTACCCGATTCTATTGTGTTAATTTCAACCGCTAATACATTAAATAATCCTCAAACGGTTAATCTACCGAATGAAAGTCTTGAATCTAAATTGGTAAAAATTGAAAATCTTAATTATTTAAGTGGTTGGCCCACAACTGCGGGAACTACCAAAACAGTTTATGCTGTAAAAGGTAGCGATACCGTTGTTTTAAGGATTTATACCAATTGTAATTTGCAAGGCACTCAGGCACCTACTGCTACAGTTAGTTTTTCGATTACCGGAATGGTTTATCAGTCTGATGCAAGTTTACCATATACTTCAGCTTATCAGATTTTGCCAAGAACTGCTTCTGATTTAACGATCAATTTTGGAAATCCAACTGTTATTACTGGTTCTGCAAGTGGAATTACACCTTATTCTGCAATTTGTTCGGCTAGTGTTCCTACAGATGGTGGTTATGTAATTACATCAAGAGGTGTTTGTTACGATACAGTTGCAAATCCTACTACTGCTGATTCTGTAAAGATAGTTACAGGAACTACAGGCAATTTTTCAGCATATCTGAGTAATTTGAATTTAAGTACTACTTATTATTACAGGGCTTTTGTAATTAATCAATTAGGAACTTTTTATGGCGACGACAGTGTTTTTACAACAGCTGCCAGTTCTGTAGTACCAGTTGTAACTACTTCTGCTGCAACTTCAATCGGATTTACAAATGCCACAGTTGGCGGCACCATCATTAACAATGGCGGCGATACCATAATTGAAAGAGGTATTTGCTGGAGTTTAACTCAAAATCCTACAATTGCTGATTCTGTAATTTATGTATCAAGTTCTTTATCGACATTTAGCAGTATTATTAATAATCTTACGCATAATACCGTTTATTATGCAAGAGCTTTTGCAACTAATGCAGTAGGAGTGGGCTATGGCAACGAAATTGCATTTACAACCAAAAGATTGCCACCTTTTTACAATATTGCTCAAATTAAAGGCGTTAATGCATCAGGTGTAGCCGATTCATTAAATGTTAATTGCAAAGTAAGCGGCGTGGTACATGGTATCAATTTCAATCAGACAATTACTTTTACAGGTTTGAATTTCTTTTTGTTAGATCAAACTGCTGCTATCAATGTTTACAAAACCAGCAATTTGAGTTATACTCCGGTTGAAGGAGACTCTATAAGAGTAATTGGCAAAATTGCACAAGTAAGTGGTTTAACTCAAATTGTACCTGATTCAATTGTTTTGATTTCATCGGCAAATCCACTATATCAGGCAATAACTATTACAGCATTAAGCGAAAATTACGAATCTCAGTTGGTAACACTCGAAAATCTGACTTATGTAGGTGGATGGCCTACTGTTGCCGGTATTGCAACTACAACCGTTTATGCTTCAAAAGGGGGCGAATCTGTAAGTATAAGATTATATAGCAATTGTAACTTACAGTCAAAACAAACTCCAAATTATGTATTTAATTTGACTGGTTTTGTTGGACAGATAGATAATTCATCGCCTTATACTTCTTCTTATGTATTGATTCCAAGAGATAGCAACGATTTGCAAAATGCAGTTGGGATTACTGAAATTCAGGAAAATACCATGATTATTTATCCCAATCCGGCTAATAATAAAGTAAATATTATCAGCAATTTAAATAATAATGCCGAAGTTCGTATTTATAATTTAATTGGTAATTTGGTTTATAATCAAAATATTACAAGTAATCAAACTGATATTGATGTAAGTAAATTTAAAAAAGGAATTTACTTTGTAAATATCTATGACAAATCAAGTGGAAAATCTATAACAGAGAAACTGATAATACAATAACTTACTCGATTGCTCATTTGAAAATGAGCAATTTGGGCTAAAGTAATTTACAAAAGGCTGTCT
>CAZWRD010000187.1:0-4967 GCA_964636105.1 uncultured Bacteroides sp. | reverse complement strand
CAAATATTTTCATGAGCCGTTTTAATGCTTTTTTTAAGAGTCCACAAGGAAAGAGCATGGAATTAAAAAT
Organism: uncultured Bacteroides sp.; assembly: GCA_964636105.1. Classification (GTDB taxonomy): domain Bacteria; phylum Bacteroidota; class Bacteroidia; order Bacteroidales; family JACABE01; genus JACABE01. The sequence continues at coordinate 4,897 of CAZWRD010000187.1, read as the reverse complement.
ATACAAGCAAAAAGGCAAAAGTTTTTTTGTAAGAATTACAGGAAATATCATTAAAAATCAACAAAATAATAATGATACAAAACAAAATAAATTATTTTTGATTGTAACCGATATTACAGAACAAAAGCTTGCAAAAGATTTAATTTTTGAAACTCAACAGAACTACGAAAATTTTTTCAATACGATTGATGATTTTATGTTTGTTCTTGATGAAGATGGTAAAATCATTTATACAAATTCTACTGTTAAAAGCAGATTGGAATATTCGGAGGATGAATTAATTGGGAATTCTGTAATAAATTTACATCCTATTGATAGAAGAGATGAAGCGATAAAAATTGTAAACGAAATGATAAACGGAAATACCAGTTTTTGTCCCATACCTTTAATTACAAAATCTGGTAAACAAATTCCTGTTGAAACAAAAATCAACAAAGGTTTTTGGAATGGTAAAGCTGTTCTTTTTGGCGTTTCAAAAGATATTACACAATTGAAACTATCTGAAGAAAAATTTTCTAAAGTATTTTATTTAAATCCTTCAGCTTGTGGTTTAAGTGACTTAATTAATCATCAATATATTGAAGTAAACGATGCTTTTTATAAACTACTTGGATTTAATAAAAATGAAGTTATTGGCAAAACCGCCTACGAATTGGGAATTTTAGATAATTCTATTGCTTTAAAAATATTAGAAACAGCAGATGTTAATGGAAGGATTGAAAATCAGCCAATTAATTTAAAAGCTAAAAACGGCGAGATTAAATCTGTTTTGATTTCTTCCGAAAACATTTATATTCAGGATAAAAAATATAGATTCACTGTAATTAATGATATTACAAAACTTATGTTTACTGAATCTGAATTAAAAAGGCAAAACAAAGAGTTAATTAGTTTAAATGCTGAAAAAGATAAGTTTTTCTCTATCATAGCACATGATTTAAGAAGTCCTTTTAATAGTTTTTTGGGTTTAACTCAAATTATGGCAAATGAGATTAATACACTCACTATGTCAGAGTTACAAAGGATAGCTGTGAATATGGAAAAATCAGCAAACAACCTTTACAATCTGTTGGAAAATCTTTTGCAGTGGTCGCAAATGCATCAGGGTTTAATGCAATTTAAGCCTAAGGAATTATCGTTGAATAATTTAATAAATAATTGTATTGAAAACTACTATGATATTGCAAAGAACAAGAATATTAGTCTTGCTTCTAAGTATTCAAAAAATACGGATATAATTGTATTTGCTGATGAAAATATGCTTAAATTAGTTCTGAGAAATTTGATTTCGAATGCCATAAAATTTACAAATACAAATGGCGAAGTACAAATAATAGCTGAACAAATTAATAATCAAACTATTATTTCAATTAAAGACAATGGAATTGGTATAAATAAAGAAACATTAAATAAGCTTTTTAAAATTGAAGAAAGTTCAACGAGAAACGGAACACATAACGAAAAAGGCACCGGACTTGGCTTATTACTTTGCAAAGAATTTATCGTAAAACATGGTGGTAAAATTTGGTTAGAAAGTGATGAAGGAAAAGGAAGTTGTTTTTATATATCTTTACCTTCGCAAATATCATAACAAAATGCATTTTATTTTGTTACAATTTAATCTATTAAACATCTTCTTTTAATTAATTATTTTTATGGGTATCAAATTGAATAACAAAATAAAAAATATTGACTTTGCTGAAACAATAAGTTTTAATGATATTTTTGAACTTGAAGAAATTCAAAAATTGCAGGATTTATTTGCTGAAGCTAACGAAGTAGCTTCAATAATTACATATCCTGATGGAAATCCCATTACAAAGCCTAGTAATTTTTGTGGTTTATGCAAAAATATCATAAGAAAAACCGATAAAGGAATAACGAATTGCTATAAATCTGATGCAAAAATTGGAGCTTTTAATAGCAATGGCCCAACAGTTCAGCCTTGTTTAAGTTGTGGATTATTAGATGCAGGAGTGAGTATAAATGTAGATGGCATTCACATTGCCAATTGGTTAATTGGCCAGGTAAGAGACAAGACTCAAAGTATCGATACCATTTTAAAATATGCAGATGAAATTGGAGTTGATAAAAATAAATTTGCCGAAGAACTGAAGAATGTTAAACAAATGTCGTTTGAAAAGTTTGAAAAAATTGCAAACATGTTATATGAGTTTGCAAATCAACTTTCAAAAAAAGCATATTATAATTATAATTTCAACAAATTAATTAAAGAAAGAGATGAATCTGAAGCATTTTTGATAGAAAATGAAAAGAAATTTCGTTTAATTGTTGAAAAAACGAATGATATTTTTTACAAACAAAATATTTACGATGGTACTTTTGAATATTTCTCTCCAAACCTTACCAAAATATTAGGATATCAATTTGAAGAAATTGCCAATTTATCATTCGAAGAACAGGCAGAATTAATACATCCCGAAGATTTACCCAATTTATTGAATTTTAAAAATGAATTAATTGTTGCTGATTTAGAAAACAATAAAAACATAGAAAGAATATTTAGATTGAAAAGCAAAAGCAATGTATATCATTGGATACATGGTAAATACGCTTTAGTAAAAAATCAAAATGATGAACCAGAGAGCATTATTGGTAATTTGCAAGATATTACTGAAAAAATAAAAAAAGAAGAAGAAATAGCCAAAGCAAATCAAACCTATCTCAATATTTTCAATAGTGTAACTGAAGCAATATATGTTTTAGATAAAACGGGTACTTTTATTGACGTAAATAAAGGTGCCGAAAAAATGTATGCTTATAGTCGTGAAGAATTAATTGGACAAAACCCTGTAACCGTTTCTGCTCCTGGTCTTAATGATATAAATCAAATCATTACCAAAACAATGCGTGTTTTTGAAACAGGTATTCCTGTAAACTTCGAATTTTGGGCTTGTCGTAAAAATGGAGAAATTTTCCCAAAGGATGTAATTGTAAATAAAGGTAGTTATTTTGGAGAAGATGTGTTAATTGCCACATCCAGAGATATTAGTGAAAATAAAAAAGCAAAAACTTTACTTTTGCAAAGCGAAACAAAATATAAGGCACTTGTTGATAATGCTTTTGAAGGTATTATAATTGTAACACTTGAAGGTGAAATCCTTTTTGGAAATAAGTCGATTATTAATATTCTTGAATTTAATTCGTTAGAAGAAATTGTTGGTAGAAATGTATTTGAATTTTTGGCTGAAGAATCAATACCAAAAGCAATTGAAGATTTTACAAATGTAGCCCAAGGTATAGATGCTTATATTGCAGAATATGTTGGGATTACATCTAAAGGGAATAAAATATGGCTCGAAAGTATTGGGAAATTAATTGATTTTGATGGCAAAAAAGTTGATATTGTATCGCTAAGAAATATTACCAAACTCAAAATTGCGACAGAAGAAAGTAAAAGAAAAGAAAATTTGATTGAAGCCATTTCGGAAATAAGTCAAATGCTTTTAAATGAAAAGGATATAGATATAGCTTTTGATAAATTAATAAAAATTATTGGTGAAGCATCTGGACAAGACAGAACTTATATTATTGAAGTTTTTAACGATTCAGATAATGGGAATATTATTCTAAATCAGAGTTTTGAATGGGTAAATGAAGGGATTAGTCAAGAGCTTTATAATGAAGATTTTAAAAATTTCGACCTTAGTACTTATTCCTCTGAAATTTTGCAACTGTTTGAAAACGATATTCATGTTAATTTTCTGACAAAAGATTTGCCTGAAAGTATTCAAGATAAATTTAAAAAGCAAAACATCAAATCTATTTTGCTAATTCCAATTTTAATTGAGAAACAATTTTGGGGTATTATTGGGTTTGATAATTGTAAAACAGAGTATATATGGAGTTTAAGCGATTTAGATGCATTTAAAAGTATTGGTTCAATTATTGGAAATTTTATAAAAAGCAAATCTGACGAAAAAGCGATTGCTGAAAACGAACAAAAATACCGACTTTTAGCCGAAAATTCATCAGATGTTATTTGGACTATGGATATAAATGGGAAATACAAATATATTAGTCCTTCTGTTTTCAAATTGAGAGGTATAACAGCTAGTGAAAATATGCAGGAATCCTTTGATGAAGCCTTAAGTCCAGAGTCTTCAAGAATTGCTAATGATTTATTTAAAGATGTAATTTTTCGTTTGAATAATGGAGAAAAACCTGAACCGGTAATTTTAAGTATGGAACAAAGATGCAAGGATGGTTCTTATAAATGGACAGAAATTGCCTTGAGTGCTGTTTACGATGAAAATCAAAATTTTCTGCATTTTTTAGGAATTACCAGAGATATTTCGGAGCGTAAGCGAGAAGAAAAAATAAAGAGCATACAGTTTAATATTGCAAAAGCCGTTTCGGAAATAACTGAAATTAAAGAATTTGTAGATATTATTAAAAATGAATTACAAAATCTAATTAATATAAATAATTTCTTTATTGCATTTTATAACGAAGAGGATAATATGTTGAGTAATTCAATTTGTTATGATGAAAATGAGATTATGGAAAGATGGTCAGTAAATGACTCATTAACAGGAATGATAATAAAAAGCGGAAACGCTCTTTTATTAAAAAAGCAAGATATTCTTGATTTGCATAATAGTAATCGAATTAATTTATATGGACAAATAGCTGAATGTTGGTTGGGAATTCCATTAATTGCTAACGGTAAAACTTTTGGTGCATTTGTAGTTAAAAGTTACGACAATCCAAATGCATATACTAATAGCGATATGGATATTCTTATTTATATTTCTCAAAATATAAGCTTGGCACTTAATAAATTAAAGCAAGATTCGGAAATTAGAATTGCCTTAGCAAAAGCTCAGGAAAGCGATAATCTGAAATCAGCATTTTTAGCAAATATGAGCCATGA
>CAZWRD010000186.1:0-4981 GCA_964636105.1 uncultured Bacteroides sp. | reverse complement strand
TAAATTCCGATTATCTGGCAAGTTATCATTTTGGAGCTGAGGTGAAATTGCTCGAAATCTTATCTTTAAGAGCAGGATATTATCATCAGAAAGTTGATGATTATGGAAATCCTTCTTATAACAAAGACTTTATCAGCTCTTTTACTTATGGTTTTGGAATCCAGCTTCCTTTTTATAAACTGATAAAACTACCGTTAAATATAAATTTTGATTATACCTCACTTCCACAACCAACTTACATAAAAAACAAATCATATTGGGATAATTTTACTTCATATACACTTAGGTTAAATTGGAGATTTTAATTAAAACATCTGTTTAAAGACATCAATTTACCAAAATTATATCTTGATTGATAAAGATTTTAAACAATCAACCAAATAATTATGTATTTTTGTTTTGCATTTGCTATCAAACAACCTGCATTTGCATCGGATTAATCATGCAGAAATAATAATTTATTGATTTTAAACAATACAAAAATATGATTTTAAAACGAATACCATTTCTTTCTATTTTCATTCTTTCAATCCTTACTACAAGTTGCTATGTAAGTAAACGATTGCCTGTTGCTACCGGATATTCAGCCAAATATTTATGCTCTTCCTATTTTGTTTCGCATCGCAATCAGGATAGTATCGAAAATGCAGATTTGAATTTTTCTATCATAAAATATGCTCATAATAAGATAAATGAACAAGAAAAATCGGTAACGAGTAAGATTTTAGGAATGGCAAAAGCAAAAGCCATTTATATAAATGGCAGAGGTTGTATTTTGGTAAAAGGAAAATCGGAAGAAGAAATCCGGAAAATAAATACTCCTATTACTTCAAATATCATAAACGCTGATAACAAATCAGCTTTATGGCCAAATGGAGATAAAGTTGAAGCTCAGCTTCCACAAAATATTGATAAAACAAAACTCGAAATAGCTGTAGAAAAAGCTTTTGATGATTCAAAAAGAGAGAAAAAACGCAACACCCGTGCCGTAGTTGTGGTTTACAACAATCAGATTATTGCCGAAAAATACAGTAATGGTTTCCATAAAGATATGCCTTTGATAGGATGGTCGATGTCGAAAAGTATTACCAATGCTTTAGCTGGTATTTTGGTAAAACAAGGAAAGCTAGATATTAATAAAGCTGTCGATATTAAAGAATGGCAAAATGATTCGCGTAAAGAAATCACTTTAAATAATCTGCTGCAAATGAGTAGTGGTTTGGAATGGAATGAAGGTTACGGCAGTTTGACCGATGTTGTAAAAATGCTTTATAAAAGTGGTGATTTTTATCAATATACAATTGATAAACCAAAGCAGGTAAAACCTGATTCAATCTGGTATTATTCTTCAGGAACTACCAATATTGTTACTGGAATTATCAGAAAAACCATTGCAAATAATAAAGAATATATTGAGTTTCCTAAGAAAGCACTATTCGATAAAATAGGTATGCAGAGTGCCATTTTTGAACCTGATGCCAGCGGAAATTATGTGGGTTCATCTTATGTGTATGCTACACCAAGAGATTGGGCACGTTTTGGTTTGTTATACTTAAACAATGGCAATTGGAATGGCGAACAGATATTGCCCGAATGGTGGGTGGAATATACAAAAACACCTAATTTGAAATCAAATGGCTTATATGGAGCTTTTTTCTGGCTCAACAAATCAAAAGTCTTACGTGATGTCCCGGATGATACTTATGCCTGTTATGGTTTTCAGGAACAAAGAGTTTTTATAATCCCATCAAAAAAACTGGTAATAGTTCGTATGGGATTATGCGATGATGGCGATTTTGATTTCAACGAATTTCTATCAGAAATAATCAAATCTATTCAATAAAAAAATGTTTAATATTTACCTCTGACAGGGTTTTGAACCCTGGCAGGGGTGTTATAATAGAATATAATATGAGAAAAATAAATACAATACTTATCATTTTACAGATTTTTTTAATTACAAATACCTTGTTTTCGCAAACTAGCTTTCATAATACAGATAATGATTCGTTGGTTAAAGAAAAACTGGCATATATCGAAAATGCTTTTCAGGATATGCAAGCCAATTCAAAAACATGGAAATATGGCTGGTATGCAACATTCAGTGCATTGGCAATAAGTCAGGGAACAATTGCACTTACTACTGATAATAAAGATTTACAGAAAGGAATGGCTTTGGGAACTGCTACCGCTTTTACCGGAATAGGTGGCTTAGTTACCAACCCATTGGTATCTATTAAAGCCAATAGAACGTTGCAAAGTATGCCTGCAAATACAGCAGAAGAAAGAAAACTCAAACTTGAAATGGCAGAGAAATTACTAAAAAAATCCTCAGAAAGAGAGATAAATGGTAAACATTGGAAATCGCATGCTACAGCAGGGGCTGTCAATTTAGCAGCTGGAATGATAACTTGGCTAGGTTTTGAAAAAAGTATATGGCAAGGATTGCAAACCTTTGCAATCAGCACTGCCATAGCCGAAATGCAAATATTAACCCAACCCCGTAAATCGATAAAAGCTTACAAAGAATACCAAAACCGTTTTGATACCAATGCAAAATTCAGTTATCAGAAAAAGCAGCAGTTAAATTGGTTTGTAAGTGCTTCACCAGTTGGCTTTAGGTTAAATATGAGTTTTTAATAGTTTTTTAAACTGATCCTTTCTGCTGACATCTTTATTTAAAACTGCATACAAAAATATTTTTTGTTAATATTTCACATTGACTTCAGAATTTTATTATTTTTACATATTAATTCAACGAATTAAATACATGAAAATTTTATTCTAATAAAAATTAAAAGGCGTTAGCAATTATAAACAGCTAAGTACCCACGCCATTTATACACCAATTCAATAATTATCAATTGTTTGCGGGGACTAGACAAAGAAAAAAAAACATATATGAGAAAAATTTATACATTGATTAGTACAATAGCAATCTTGCTATTTGTTTTTCAGATTGGATTAAAAGCACAACCTATTGGTTCACAGATAAAAATTGGGACCGACAGCCAAATTAGTTATTGGAATGGTGTGGATACATGGATCCCCATAGCAGCAGGATTACCAGGACAAAACCTGCAATTTACAGCAGGAGTTCCAACTTGGGTAAATAATCTCAATGGAATTACAACCACTATAGCCACTTCAATTACAAGCACAACTGCTGTAAGCGGAGGCAATATTCTAAACGATGGTGGAGCCACAATCACAGCCTATGGCGTTTGTTGGAGTACTTTAACTAACCCTACGGTAGCCTTAACTACCAAAACCACTGAAAACACAGGTATTGTCAACTTTACAAGTAATATAACAGGATTACTTGCAGGTACAACATACTATGTAAGAGCATATGCAACCAATAGTGCAGGCACTGTTTATGGTAATGAATTAAGCTTTACTACATTAGCACCAGTAACAACAGTTATTGATTATGATGGGAATGTATATGATTTTATTAGCATTGGGACTCAGGTATGGATGAAACAAAACCTGAAAACCACGCATTATAAAGATGGAACTGTGATACCTAATGTTACTATCAATGCCTCATGGGCTTCAATCACAGGAGCATATTGCGATATTAGCAATAATCCATCAAACAGTGCAACTTATGGAAGGTTATATAATTGGTATACAGTAAACACTGGTAATTTATGTCCTCTAGGCTGGCACGTACCCTCAGATGCTGATTGGACATCGTTAATCAATTTTCTTGGAAACGAAGGTATAGCAGGAGCAAAATTAAAAGAAGCTGGTTTAGCCCACTGGATTAGCCCAAATACTGCAGCAACTAACGAAACAGGCTTTACAGCCCTTCCTGCTGGCTACCGCAGCGGTAGTGGATCTTACTACATGTTTGGCAACATGGGCTATTGGTGGAGTTCTACAGAGAGCAGTTCAACATACGCTTGGGTCAGGCTCATGTATAATGATGCTGGCAATGTTGCAAAAATTGACAACCATAAAGCAGGTGGCTTATCTGTACGCTGTATAAGGGATTAGCAAACAAAGGACTTAATAAACGAAAAGCCGGCAGTTTAACAAAAACTATCGGCTTTTTCATTTCAGCTCCACTACTATCTACATATTTGACATAAGAAATATTTCTGACCTTCCAGCCACTTCAGAATGATGTAAATATAAGAAATTAAACTGCAAGACATTTGAGTTTTTATCCAATATTTTAAGCTGTAATCTATATAAAAACAACAAATAAATTGGTTTGTAAGTGCTTCGCCAGTTGGCTTTAGGTTAAATGTGAGTTTTTGATAGCGTTTATAAAAGATTTTTGATAGCGTTTATAAAATCTTGCATTTCTTCATGCATAAGAACTACTTCTGCCTGATTAAACTCAACAAAAGCATCATAATCTCCTTTTGTTCTGTTTTGAAACGCATTTCTTAATATTTTACCATATTTAATATCAACTAATTTGCTTGCAACAAATTCTTTATTAAACCAACCAATCAGTTGAGTATGTTTTGAAGTTTCAAACTTTTTTTGCAATGCCAAAGCGGTTAAAGCATAATACATTCCATAGTAAATTCTATTAACAGCAATTACGAGTTTTTCACTGTTCACCAAAAACCGAGCAAGTTCAATTGTATCAAATGCCTGCGACATACGATAGTCTATCAAAGCTTTTCTGTCAGTATCCGTAATCATGCTTTATAACCTTTCTCTAAAGCATTTACAAATATAGGTTGCTTGCCTCTTAATTCCGAAAATTCTTTTTCACTGATTATATGTGTATCTGTTATTATGTTGTATTTCAATTCAATTTCATAACACAAATCAGAAATTTGTCGTTGCATTTGCCAATCGGCTGGTTTTTTTAGAATAACTAAAATATCGTAATCAGAATCTTTAGTTGCTTTTGCAGTAGTTTGCGAGCCAAATAAAATAACTTCTTTGATATTATCAGGATATTCCTTCTGCAATAAATTATCTAAATCATTTATTATTTGCTTATTAGAAA
>CAZWRD010000185.1:0-5047 GCA_964636105.1 uncultured Bacteroides sp. | reverse complement strand
TTGCTCGGCATGGGTTAAGTCTCCTGTGGAAATTTTACCTTCTTCCGCGCCAATCGTGCCCTCATGGATCCCCCCATTGTGATGAGTAAATATCAGATTTGATTCTTACGATAGATTGCATACAAAGCAATGCGCAGGATCGGCATTAGAAAATCTGCATACAGAATGGGACCGGCATTGTTGCCCGCAAAGTTACCTTGCTCGAAAATATCTGTCAAATGAACAAATCCCGCTCCCCACCCCATGATGGTTGAAACGATGATAAACGGCAGCCAAAAATCCCTGCGAAAGAATGTAAGCGCGCCCAAAATGCCAACCGCCAAGTTGAAGAAAGCAACTTCGATCTGAAACGGATTTCCCGCAGGCCAACCAATCGAGCGCGCCATTTCATCCGCGAAGAAATAGTGCATGACGAATCCGCCGAAGATACCTTTGAATCCAGAAACGCCCATCGAATACATCAAAAGCAGTTCGGCTGCCAGCCGCCAGTTTCGTCCCTTGACGAGGGCAAGGTGGATGCCAGTTGAAATGAGAATGATTGCCAGCCCAACGATCACGTGACCGCCATCCGTGAACCATTGCCCGAATTTGCCGTCCATTTTATTTCTCCTATTAGCAAGGGCGACAACCCGTCCCATGGAATTGGGATTTACCCTGCGCCTTCAAATGCGGACTTGATCCACGCAATCAATTCGGCATCCACTTCCTTCGCATCTGTTATCTGGATGATGTAATTGCACATGCTTCCCTTCGGCTGTTCCAGCAGGCGGACGTTTTTCTTCAAATCCCTTGCGTTGATGCCGACCTCAAAACGCGTGTTGGTCTTGGGTCCGATCATGGCAAATTGCTTTTTGCGCCGCAAGCTGACATACCCCTTCTTCGGCACGATTTCAAATTCACCGAATTTATCGATCTCCCGCATCAACTTTTCGTGAATAGGGCGGAACGCAGCTTTCGGTCCTGAATAAATTTCGTCCAGCACGGCATCCGTGCCTTTGCCTTCCGCCGCACGCGTGCCATCTGAGGCAAAGATGGCATGGACAAGCGAATTTGCATCTCCATGCCCCAGCCCAAGTTTTTCCTTTAGCATCTCACGGATTTCGCCGTGTTTGGATAATCCGCTTTTCTTGACGAAGCTGGACAATTCCTTAAGCGACATCCCTGTTTTCTTTTGGATGTTTTCCAATTGCGTTTGTACGGCTTTATCGAGACTACCCATAAGATTCACTCCTTAAACTAACGCCATATTCCAAGTATGAAACCGATCAAGGTAAAGTATACGGTGATGTAGCCGCCGTTGATGAAAATGTATTTCCACGAGCGCTGTTCAAACAGGGCGATGATGGCAAAGATCAGCGTGGACCAGCCAAAGCCTGCGAGAAACCCCGCCGTTGCGCCCCAGGCGACGTCTGTCTGGGCATCGCCAAGGAAGAAAGCCAGGTTATATGAAATGATGAGTGCAAAGAGGAACGCCAGTCCGTATGTTTTGGCGGGATTCGACTTTGCAAGTTGTTCCTCGGTCAAATTTGTTTCGCTCAACCAACCCTTATAAAAAAGGACGGGAGAGTACCATAACGCGCCGAGCACGAGGTTGAGGACTGCGCAAACAAAAACGGCGATGTGGTTGATATATAAATTTTCCATGAGATTGCTCCTTATTTATTTTTCACTACTGTACAAATGACAAAATTGAACCGCAAAGCTCGCCAAGAACGCGAAGAAAAGCATTAAAAACTTAGCGCCCTTAGCGCTCTTCGCGGTAAAAAGGGTTAATGTACGGTAGAGAATTTTGTTTTATAAGAGCAATCTTACAAAAAACAGGGCTTTGCGTATTGGAAAAAATTTACCTTAACCAACAGGAATATAATTCAACGTTTCGGACTTTCTTTTCACATATTCGTTGGGAGTAAAGCCTGAAAAGCTCTTGAAGTCGCCGATGAAGTGCGCCTGGTCATAGAAGCCGCTTTCCAAGGCAACACGGTTCCAATGGATGGACTTGTTGGCTTCGATTTCCAATATCGCTTTTTGAAACCGCATGATCCTGAGATATTGTTTTGGAGATACGCCGACCTGTTTCTTGAACAGGTCAATGAAATGCTTTTGTGAATATCCTATCTGACTGCTGAGTTGTTGAAACCCCAAAATATTCGGCTGTTTCGTAATGTTGGACACGGCAAACTCGACACATTTTGACGGGATGGTTGTATCGAGGGCGTCGCCCGCCTGTTGAAATAAAAACTTTTCGATCAGCAAAAACATTTGAGGGATCGAGTTTGCGCTTAGCAACTGTTCCCTGAGATCATGGATCCTTTGACCAAAAATCAAATCGGCATCCACGACCCTATCCGCAATTTCACTCATGGGCAGGTCGTAAAACGGAGGGCTTTCCCCTTCTTGAAAGCCACGATCAACATTCTGCTTCCCCTGCCAGAGGGGATGGTGATCGGTTGGGTTCTCACGCCGCTGACCCAGGCGTAGCGGCAGGATTGAATCTCGGTCAGGGTTTCGTTGTCATAGATGGATTGCTTATTGTCAGCAAGGCTGATAATAACTTCCGTATTGCCGTCAGGCAGGAATCGATCCATGCTATGAACGGGGTCAACTCCTTCATAGTAGATAAAGTGCCTGACAAATTTATTTAACGGAAAAATGGGGATGTGAACTTGAAATATCATGTTACCTCTAAAGTTATTACCAATAATCGAACAATAGAGATTATAGAACAAATTTTCAGCTTTTGCAATCAAGAAATTAAGTTCTTTTCCCCGCTTTTGCTGGATGACTGCCTTTCACCTGAACTCCTGCCACAATAGACTTTCCCTTCGCCTCATCCCCGCCCGTGGATTAATCCACGGGCTATTCCTACGAAGTCCGCTCAAGCGGACTAGCCGACTTGAGTCGGCTTTGTACACGTAGCACGGCGGATTTATCCCCGTGCGAAATCCATCGGGTTGACTCATCTCATCGAAGCAAGTGCGACGCGCCACCCATATATCTCATATTACATTGATATTTTGACGAACATCAACATTTAGAATTTTTTGAGTTCTTGATAATTGATTTGTTAAACTATCTTCAATCACAAGCATACAACGAATTGAGGTATTTCTCCCGCCAAGTTTCTTTTCTGCTTCAAGCACAGCCGCATACTTAACGCATTGAAACAATCCTCGTTCTAAATCGTCAATGCCAGACCTCCTTGATTTGACTTCCACACCAATGATTTCATTTTCTAATTCAAACACAACATCTATCTTATCGCCTGATTTTAGCGGATATTCAGTAACACCTTTTTTATCTGTGTTCAATCCGATAACTGACGGATTATTTGCGATGAAGTCACGCAAAGCGACATGTTCTGGAGAACCTTCGCCTCCATACGGGTTATAGAGTCCCTGTTTCTTTTTCACGTCAGGAAGTTCGATGTTGTCGTATGGTTTAATTTTCAACTTTTCCAATACTTGTTCCCAACGACTACCGAAATCAAAAATTTTTTCATACTCAGCATAAACAAAATCTCGTTTCTTTTCATTTGATAAATTTGGGTAGGTAGTATCGAATTCTTTCAATCCATCACTCGGCAATTTATTAGCTTGACCAACCACTAATGCTTGAATTAGCGGGACATTTTGACCATCAACTACAAAATTGTCAAACAAATGTCCCATCACACCTAAAGTTTTTCCAATATTGCTTCCGAATAGATTTCCAATATGTGGTTCTGGATAATCAATCTTTTTGGCTAATTCCCCATAAGTAATATATTTATTCCCGCCCTGAAAACTTTGAAGATACTTTACAAGGTAAGCCAAAATTGTTCTAGCCCATTCTTCATGGTCAATTGTAGACATAGATAAACTCCTTCCTGATTTGATTGTGCTAAGTCATTATACCTTTCCTCCCTCATCACCCCTTCTTCCCCCACCTCCCCTTTCATCCAGTTGACCGAATCACCCATACAGCCTTATAACTATAAGACTAACAACTATCCAACTAAAGGACTAAATCCATGCACGGCTACGGCTTTTTCATGTCAATGCGTCAGGGCGACGAAAAGCCCAAAGTCACACGCGAACTTTTACTGCGCGTCCTCGATTACGCCAAACCTTATTGGTCGCATATCGCGGGTATGTTGGTGACGATTTTGCTCAGCACGGGACTGTCCCTGCTGACACCGCTCATCTTCCGCAATATGATCGACGTGGTGCTGCCCGCCAAGGATACCCAGCGCCTCATCTGGCTGGGACTGGCGCTGTTGTTCATTCCCGCGCTCAACGGCGGAATCAGCGTTGTCCAGCGCAGACTCAACTCGACGGTCGGCGAAGGAGTGATCTTCGACCTGCGTTCGGCGCTGTTCTCGCGTCTGCAACGGATGTCACTGCGCTTCTTCACCAACACCAAGACGGGCGAGTTGATGTCCCGCCTCAACGGCGACGTGGTCGGCGCGCAGAACGCCATCAGCAACACCATCGTCAACATCGTCACCAACTTCGTCGAAGCCGTCGCCCTGCTCGCCGTCATGCTGACGCTCGAATGGCGGCTGACCATCGTCAGCGTGCTCATCCTGCCGTTGTTCATCATCACCGCCCAGCGGCTCGGCAACGTCCTGCGCGACATCGCCCGTCAGTCCATGGACATCAACGCGCAGATGAACGCGCACATGAACGAGACTCTCAACATCGGCGGCGCGCTGCTGGTCAAACTCTTTGGACGCACGCGCGAAGAGGAGAAGCGTTTCCGTGAACGCGCCGCAAACGTCCGTGACATTGGCATTCGGCGCGCGGTGGTTGGCTCGTCGTTCTTCGTCATCTTCGGGCTGGTGACGGCGGTGGGCACGGCGCTCGTCTACGGCTTGGGCGGATACTTTGTCATCACCGACGTCTTCACCATCGGCACCATCGTCGCGTTCGGCTCGTATCTCGGTCAACTCTACGGCACGCTGCAAGGGCTGGCTGGCGCGCCCGTCGAATTTTCCACCAGCATGGTTTCCTTCGAGCGCGTCTTCGAGGTGCTGGATTTGCCGCAGGATATTGTCGAGAAAAGCCCT
>CAZWRD010000184.1:0-5325 GCA_964636105.1 uncultured Bacteroides sp. | reverse complement strand
TTTTTTAACCTCATTCAATTGCAAAACAATGAAAATCTTAGTTTTAAATTGCGGTAGTTCTTCAATTAAATATCAATTAATTGATATGTCGAACAATTCCGATGTACTCGCAAAAGGTTTGCTGGAAAGAATTGGCATGGAAAACGCCGAATTAAGTCATCAACCTAAAAATAAAGATAAGTTCAAACTTACCAAAAGTATTCCTGATCATCAAATTGGGATTAATCTGATACTTTCAACTTTAAAAGATCCAGTTCACGGTGTTATTAAAGACGAAAAAGAAATTTACGCAGTAGGTCATCGTGTAGCACATGGAGGCGAAAACTTTAAAGAAAGCGTAAAAGTAACCGAATCTGTAAAAAAAGACATTGAAAAATGTATTGAATTGGCTCCACTTCATAATCCTGCAAACCTAAAAGGGATTACTTCAATGGAAGCAATATTGCCTAATGTTCCTCAGGTAGCGGTTTTCGATACTTCATTCCATCAAAGCATGGAACCTAAAGTATTTTTGTATGGTATTCCTTACGAATATTACGAAAAATACCGTATCCGTCGCTATGGTTTCCATGGAACCAGTCACAAATTTGTTGCCCAAAAAGCATGTGATATTTTAGGATTAAACTTCGAAAAAATTAATATAATTACTTGCCACTTAGGCAACGGAGCTTCGGTAGCTGCTATCAAAAAAGGCAAATCTGCTGATACTTCAATGGGATTTACTCCGGTAGAAGGCCTGATGATGGGAACCCGTTGTGGTGATGTTGACCTTGGAATTACTTTGTTCTTAGCCGAAAAAGAAGACTTAAGCATTAAAGAGACCAATGATTTGTTCAACAAACGTAGTGGAATGCTCGGCATTTCCGGCGTTTCTTCTGATATGAGAGACATCGAAAAAGCAGCTGAAGATGGTAATCAAAGGGCAAAAACATCACTCGAAATGTACATCTATCGTGTAAAAAAATATGTTGGAGCTTATGCAGCAGCACTAGGAGGTGTTGATTTACTTATATTTACAGGCGGTATTGGCGAAAATGATGCCGTTACTCGTTACGAAGTATGTAAAGACATGGAATTTATGGGTATTGAATTTGATGCAGAAAAAAACAAAGGCTTAAGAGGCATTGACACTGTAATTTCCAAAGAAAATTCGAAATGCAAGGTAATGCTTGTTACAACTAACGAAGAATTGGTAATTGCTACTGATACTTACAATATTGTATGTTGTACACAATAATTTTTTTATAGATTTCAAAAAAAGGAGAACATTTTTACATTGTTCTCCTTTTTTTATTTAAAAAATTTGTAATTTAGTCGTCTAAATTACACTTATGATAAACTGGAAACAATATCCGTTTGTAAAACTGCTTATTCCCTTATGTTTGGGAATATTGGCTAATATGTTTATTTTTCCGCAAATAAATATCAGCATAACACCATTGCTGATTTCCTATGTTTTAATTCTATGTATTTTACTTCTTCTATCACGTTATATTTCATATCAGTATCGATGGTTTACAGGTGTAAGTATCAATTTATTTCTATTTCTTTTGGGCTTTGTGCAAATTTCTACTAATAATGATTTAAACAAAAATGAGCATTTCTCAAATCTCACAAATGAGAAAGCATTTTATCAGGTAAAAATTAACGAACCTACTCAAATAAAGCAAAATTCAGTAAAACTTATTGTAGAAGTAATTTCATGTAAAACCGCCAACAAATGGGAAAATTGTCTTGGTAATGCAGTTTTATACCTCGAAAAAGATAAAAAATCATCCAAATTGAATTATGGCGATATTCTTATAATTTATTCTAAACTTCAAACCGTACAATTGCCTCGAAATCCACATGAATTTAACTACAAACAATATCTGGCAAACAAAAACATTCATTATCAATCATATCTAAAAAATGAAACATGGACAACTACGAATATAAATAATGGAAATCCAATAAAAATATTTGCCACTTCACTCAGATCCAAATTACTCAAAATATTTGAAAACAATGGCATGTCGGGCAGAGAATATGCTGTAATATCAGCAATTTTATTAGGTCAAACCGATAAAATAGACCCCGAGTTATACAAAGATTATACAGGTAGTGGTGCTTTGCATGTCTTATCAGTTTCGGGTATGCATGTGGGTATAATCTTTTTATCTCTTGGTATTTTTCTTTCATTTCTCGATAAAATAAAAAAAGGGAAAATAATTAAAGCAATTATTTTAATTTCAACTATTTGGTTTTATGCATTGCTTACAGGCTTATCTCCATCGGTTATAAGAGCCTCAGCTATGATTTCATTTATCATTATTGGGAAAGCCTTAAAACGTGACTCAGAAGCAATTAATATTCTATCAGCATCAGTATTTGTAATCCTTTGCTTTAATCCTATGCTATTACTCGAAGTTGGATTTCAACTTTCCTTTCTGGCAGTTTTTGGTATGATATTGTTTTATGATATTATATATAAATTATGGAGTCCGCAAAACAAATGGATTGACAAATTTTGGCAGGTTAGTTGTGTTTCTATTTCAGCACAATTAATTACTACTCCACTGTCGCTCTATTATTTCCATCAGTTTCCAAATTACTTTTTCCTGACCAATCTGGTGGTTTTTATATTTGCAGCAGTAGTAATGTATGCGGGTATTTTTGTAATTTTGGTTTCGTTTATTCCTTTTGTTTCAAACATTTCTGCAAAAATATTGGCATGGCTTATTTTTGCAATGAACGAAAGTATTGGCTTTATCGAAAATTTGCCATTTTCGGTTAGTAGAAGCATTAACTTTAATTTCACTGAAGCAATTATATTATATATTTTGTTGATTTCCATTATTTATGCATTAATTAACCGAAATACAAAACTTATACTTACATCACTTATAAGTATCTTATTCTTACAATCATATCAATTTTATAGGGATATAATTAGCATTAATGAAAAGAAGATTTTTGTTTATTCCGTTCCAAAAACATCAGCTATTGAATTCTTTAGCAAAGGAAAGCAAATTTTATTTACCGATAGTTTATTGATAAATGATGATAAAAAAATTGCATTCCATATACAGAACAACCGAATAAAGAATGGTATAAAAACTAATAATAACATCAACCTGAATGTTGATTCTATTTTTAATGAAGTTGATTTGATAAAAAGAAAAAACTTTATACAATTTGCAGATAAAAAGATTGTGCTTATCGATAGCAAACGAAAATACAAAGAAATTGCAAAAAAAATCGAAGTTGATTATTTAATTATATCTAATAACCAACATCTTAAAATTTCAGATTTATTAAAAGTTTTCAAACCCTCGCTATTAATTTTCGATTCGTCTAATAAAACTTGGCAAACCAACAAATGGGAAAACGAATGTAAATATTTAAAATTAAAATTTTATAATGTTTTGAAAAACGGTGCTTTTGAAATAAAAATATAAGAATGCTAGCAAAATCAAAATCCTTACAACACCTTCTTTATCAATCTTAATGTATGAGTATATCTCCCAAAATCTGTATTAAAAATTCCGTTATGATCTATCATATCTATTTTTACACTTCCTGAAGCATGAATAATTTGTTGACTATCATAAACAATACCTACATGAGTAATATTACCTAATTCATTATCAAAAAAAACCAAATCTCCGGCTTCTGCTTCTGATAAAAAACTTAAACTTTCGCCATATTGTGCTTGTTGTGAGGCATCACGTGGTAAAAATATACCCGCAAGTTTATAAACCATTTGAGTAAAACCCGAGCAATCAATTCCATACATTGTTTTTCCTCCCCACAAATAAGGAGCATTCAAAAATTGCTCGGCAAATTGAATAATTTCCTGCTTGTTTTTTATAGCTGTATAGTAATTTCCTGCAAATTGAAAATCAATGCTTCCTATCGAAAATTTATCGCCAACAGGCAAAGGAATACAACTTCCCAATATCAAATGAACTTGTTTTTTAGAAGAAATATCTGTTAACGTTGAGTTTGAATCTGAAACCAAAACTTTGGGTTTGCTTTTATATTCTTCAAATTCAAATTCGTCAACTGCCAGAAATTGAAGATGATGAATCCAACCAGAATAATCATCATAATGAATTTTGACATGAACCCAAGAATTTTCTTTTTCGATAATTTCAAAAGTATCGCCAAATAGCAACTGAGTTACAATTTCAGAGCAATGGTCGGGAGATTTTCTTACGGCAATCAAACTTAAATTGCAGATTCCAAACTTCATAAAATATTTTTTAATTGATAATAGTAATACTTAAATTGCGATTTCCGGCATTATTTCTGAATTCACACAAATAAATACCTTGCCACATTCCCAAATTTAATTTATGATTAGTGATAGGAATACTAATTGATTGACCAGCAATTGCAGCTTTAACATGTGCCGGCATATCGTCACTTCCTTCAAAAACATGGGTATATTTTGGATCGTTTTCGGGTATTAATTTATTGAAAACATAGTCCAAATCTTTCCTCACTGTAGGGTCAGCATTTTCATTAATACTCAATCCGGCCGAAGTATGTTTTATAAATATGTGCATCAATCCAAATTGAGGTAAATCAGGCAACTGTTTCATGATTTCATTGGTAATCAAATGAAATCCTTTACGGTAAGGTGGAAGAATAATTTCTTTTTGAATTATCATTTTATCAGATTAATCCTTTTTCTATCATATTTACAATAATTTCTATCGGTTTATCTTCGCCCAAAGGATCATAAGTCATTTTAAGATTATAGCCAAACAAACGGGCGAAAGTCTGATAAAAAAAGGCAACGAATTTCCCTCTAAGTTCTTGCACCAATTCGTACGAACTATTACCAGTTTCGCGATACAAAAGTTTGATAAGAATTTTTCCTTGCGAAAAAGTTAATTGTTTTAATTCATCACCAAACTGATCTTTAATTTCTTTTTCGGCTTTTTTCATTATTTTTCTTCTTTCGCCATCACTTGATGCCATTGCAAGTATATCGTTGTATTCGCGCAATTTAACGCCAGCCATTTTGGCATAAGGATATACTTTTTTTACATTTCGCACCAATCTGTCAAATTTGGCTTTATCAGCCGCACTCACAAAATACATGGGAGCCGTTACATTAATGGTTGACAAAATAAAATAAGGAACGGTATCGCCATCAATAATTTTGGCAGCAGCTACAATACGCTTTTGGTCAATCTTTTCCTGAGAAAAAAGAATTGCAGGTATTAATATAATGAATAGTAAAAATCCAAGCTTTTTCATTTCTAAAAATATTATTTCAAAATTACATACAAAACAGATACCAAACGTAAAAAAATGAAAATTTATTTTATT
>CAZWRD010000183.1:0-5329 GCA_964636105.1 uncultured Bacteroides sp. | reverse complement strand
CCACCCAGATTTACCACTTTTATACGTTCAAAGCATTTTGAAACCCGCCACCAATCGCGTGACAGTGCTTCGCTGTATGTGCTGAAAAGCTTGCCATAAGACGAAGGAACTGCTTCCTGCATCTGAGTATAAGCAATCCGAAGATTGTTGCGGTATTTTGCTTCAGTTTCTTCAACTTTGCTACGCAAAATATTGATTTGCTTTTCTAAATCATTAAGTAGTTGCATTACTGCAAGTTTTAATGAAGTAGGAATTACATCATTGGTACTTTGATAGATATTAGCATGTTCTATAGGATCGATAAAAGAATAATCACCTGATTTTTTGCCCGATTTTAATAGAGCAACATTTGTAATGATTTCATTTACATTCATATTGATACTCGTACCTGCACCTCCTTGTATTGCAGGAACTATGAAATTTTCAAAATATTTACCTTCTGAGACCTCAATAGCAGCGTTTATTAATGCATCAATAATTTCATCAGATATTAGCGGAAAAGGAAGTTTATCTGCCTCATATTTTGAAAGTAAAGCTTGTTTGAAACTTTTGTAAGTGTAATAACAGGCTAATTTGGTTTGTGCAACCGATTGATACCAGATTTTATCAAATGGAGTATGGTCTGGAAAATTTTCCTTTGCTCTCAGCGATTGTATGCCATATAGGGCTTCTGTCGGAATTTCCTTATTGCCAATAAAATCTTTTTCGGTACGCATTTGCATTTTTGCTTTTTAAACATACAAAATTAAGATTTTGTTTGAATGTAGCCAAAACTTATTTGGATATATTCTTTTAAGCAATATTAAACAATACTTACTCTTACTTTTTTTGTCTTTAACTTGCTGTTATTTACCAGTTCAATTACTTTGTTTACTCTTGATTTGTGTACAGCTACATACGCACAATCCTGTTTTATTTCAATAGTTCCCAGTTCTTCTTTGATAAGATGAGCTTTTTGGATAAATAATCCTGCAATATCGCCTTTTGATATTTTATCTCTTCTGCCTCCCGAAATATAAACTGTTTCCCATACAGAAGGTGTTGGAACAGGTGCTTTTGTAATTTCTTCAACTTCAATTTTTGTAATAAAATCAGGCAAATCTTCGTGTATATATTTTAAAACATAAGCTGTGCCATCGTTATTCATACGGGCAGTGCGACCGTTGCGGTGTGTGAATTCCTGACTGCGGTTGGGTAATTGATAATGTATGATAAATTTCAATTCGGGAATATCTAGTCCTCTTGCAGCCAAATCGGTAGCAATAATTAGCTGATGGGTTCCATTGCGGAATTTAATCAGGGCTCTTTCACGGTCAACTTGTTCCATTCCACCATAAAAACAACCATGATGAATGCCTTTTTCCGTCAGAAAATCACTCAGCCTTTCTATGGTTTCTTTAAAATTGCAAAAAATAATTCCGGGTTGATTTCCCAAATAACAAAGAGTTTCTACCAAAGTGCGTAATTTGTCTTTGGAAGGCGAAAGTATGGTTTTTACTTTTAGCATCGGAACACCTTCGTGCAGATAATTGATAAAAACAGGTTTTTTCATACCTACAAAACCCGGTATTTCGAGTTTTTGTGTTGCCGATGTTAAAATACGTTTTTGAATTTTGGGTAATGCAAGTAAAATTTCTTTCATTTCGTTTTCAAAACCAACTTCAAGCGATTTGTCGAACTCATCCAGAACAATTGTTTTAATTGACTCCAAAGCAAAGCTTTCTCTTCTGATATGATCGGCAACTCTGCCGGGTGTGCCGATAAGTATTGCCGGACGATGTTTGAGGTCAATTTTGTCTTTTGAGCCGGCACGTCCACCATAAACGGCATTGGTTTTGTAACCACAACCCATTTCGCGGATAACTTGCTCAATCTGAATTGCTAATTCGCGTGAAGGAACAAGAATTAATACCTGAACTTCGTTGCAATCGGCATCAAGTGAAGCAATTATAGGTAATAAAAAAGCCAGCGTTTTGCCGGTTCCGGTTGGTGAAAGCAGTATGATATCGGGATTGGATTCTATAGCAGTTTGCGCTTTAATCTGCATGGGGTTAAGCTCTTCTATACTTAATTTATCAAGTATATTCTGATGATTTTTTATGGTATTTAACATTTTGCAAAGGTAAGCTTTATTCGATAGTATATTGTAGGTATTTCATAATGCATTGAAAATTAAGTAAAAAAATCATTTATTGTTACATTTTAAAAACAGTATTAAATATTCAAATTTATTTTTCGGAACGCGGATTACGCAGATCCCTTTGGGAAACGCTGATAAAAGCGGATTTTTATTATTTAAAAATCAGATGATTATAAAAAATCCCTGACTGCCGACAGGCAAGCGTAAAATCAGCGTTTACGGAACGTATCTGCGTAATCCGCGTTTTAATATTTTTTTACATATATATTCAAAGGTGCTAATTACAACTGAATTATTACACAATTAATCATATACTTATATAAAACTTTCTAGTTCAATAAGTTTTCCGGCTTCCAGATTGCCTAATAAAGTGTTTCCGATACGTACACGGATCAGACGAAGGGTAGGGAAGCCAACAGCGGCAGTCATTTTGCGTACTTGTCGTTCTTTTCCTTCGGTTAGTGTAATTGATACCCATGATGTAGGTCCGTGGCGGTCGTCTCTGATTTTGCGAATGCGGGGTGGAAAGTCCGGTGGAGTTTCGAGACGAAAAGCTTTGCAGGGCTGGGTTGTATATTTTACGTTTCGTATGCCTATTTCTACTCCTGCTTTTAGTTTTTCGATGGCTTCATTGGTTATTAAACCATCAACTTGTGCATAGTATTCTTTTTCAATATGTCTGCTTCTGATTATTTCGCTCATCATGCCATCGGTAGTAAGGAAAAGCAAACCTTCGCTTTCTTCGTCCAGGCGACCTATTGCCATTGTTCCTTCCGGGAAATCATACAATTCGCAGATTAATTTCTTTTTGGGAAGTTCGCAAACAAACTGACATAGATAGCCAAAAGGTTTATGAATAATAAAATGACGGTGTTTTTTTGTATTTGGCATTATGCTTTAAAGAAAAAAAATATAAGTATAAGCTTTTATAAAATATTAATTAGTATCTGCTTTCGCGTTCGCGTACTCTGTCCCAACCTTCCTGAATGGTATCTCGCATTTCGATATTGAGTTTTTCTGCAAAAATTCTCAGGTTTTTTTGAGCTTTTGGTATGTTTGAGAAGCTCATAAACAAAAAAGTTTTTTCGGGATTAATGCTGTTGAAAATATAAATGTCATACGATCTGAGGTTAACATCTTTTTGGAAAAAAGGATGTGCAGGCGAAACTAATTTGAAAGAACCGTGATCGGCACCTAATACCAATTTGTCGAAATCATCAAGAGGTTCCCAGTTTCCTTGTTTGATAAACAGAAAATGGATGATTTTGCGGATTCTTCTTTGTTTATAGTCAATTTCGACTACTTCGAGCGAAATAATCAGAATGATACTTAGTACCATAAATATATGGTTTATAATAGCAGGTATTTCTAATCTGTACATAAATACTCCGGCAACAAACATTATACTACCTATTGTTGAAAATATTCCACCAAAGCTGGCTCCCAAAATGATGTGTTCTTTATCTTTCATTATTTATTTGATTTTTTTATTTGTATTTTCCTTTGCTGATTAAGGCAGGGAAGGATGCATGATTGGCAGCAGTTATTTGCATTTTGTCCATGTAATTCTGATTAATTTTCCTAAATCTTCATCATTAATAGAAAAATCACATTCTTTTATTTCATCTTTTATAGTTGAATAACCTCTTTCAGGGCCTGAACTTCCACCATTTATTGAAGGTATAATTCTAAATGTGTCATTGATCCGTCTTATTGACACTTCTAAAGAGTCTTTCATTTGTGCTTTTATCGTTTTTAATCCAGTAACTTTTTTATAATTATCTAATCTTGGTTTAACATCTCTATTATAATCAGGTGGAATCTTAAAAAAATCAATTTTTTGTGTTTTGTTTAGATGTTCTTTTATTAGTTTCCCCAAATCAGAATCAGATACAGACAATTCAACAAATGTTATTTTATCTGTAACTAGTCCAACTCCTGCTCCTATATCGTCATGAGTTTCAATCAAAATTCTTTGTGGATATAATATAGCGGATGCCAATTGAATTACTTCATTTTTGCAACGATTTTCACTTTTAAGCTGTGATATATATTTTTTAAAAAACATTTGTGTTTTAATGATGTATAACTTATTTCTCGCTTCACCTTTGTGGTGAGCTATTAATTTTTTCTGCAAATGTAATTATTTTTTTAAATCTGTATATCCCTGTTTGCTTATTAAGGCAGGGGAGTGTACTAGATAATGAACAGTATTTCTATCTTTTGTCATAAGTAAGGTTAACAACTCCTGTCTCAAACATCTCAACATTTGATAATTTCCATTGAGTCTCTTTGGGATTATCAGGAAAAAGAGAAATTCCTTCTCCAATTATGGTTGGTATCAAGGTTAATATCATTCTGTCAAGCAAGTCATTGTTGAGAAAATAGCTTATTAATTGTCCCCCGCCAATTAGCCAAATATCCTTTTGGCTTTGTCCTTTTAATTTTTTTATGAGGTCTGCAATGTTGTTTGCAATGATATAGGTTTTAGGCGTTGTTGCTTGGAATTCTTTGTCTGTAGTTGCAATATATGAATCCATTCCCTTATATGGCCATTCAACACCAAAACCTAAAATTTCATTATATGTATTCTTCCCCATAATTGTTGTTCCTATGCTTTTCATGAAGTCAGCATATCCGTGGTCAATTTGGTTCGGATTTGCAAGTGCAAAAAGCCAATCTAAACTACCGTCTTTTCTAGCTATTTTTCCATCAAGTGTTGTCGCAATATAAAGTGTCGTTTTACTCATTGATCTGTTGTTTAAAGTTAATCTTTATTTCTGTGTAGGGTCTTAATATTGCCCATAACATTATATATATCTAACAAAAACAAAGCTTTACATCCATTCGTTGGTTTTATAGTTCTGATAAATGTCATTTTTATTTTTCTTACAAATATAAATATTTTTTCATATCCAAATCAGTTAGCTTGAGGCTTTTTTGTTTTTGGAATTTTTAAGTCGGTTTTTATATTTTGGGAGGGAGAAAGATGTGGTATTTTTAAGAAACGCTATTATCTTTTTGCATAGAAATGCCATTTGTTGGAAGAAATACATCTAAAACTACCGTTGGCATGATTCCACAAAAAAAAGTAAGACCAAAACAGTCGTTTGGGACATTCCTCTATAAAAAACTAAGGTTTTATTATTGTAAATTATTAATTGATAGTTGCATGTTTTTGTCATAGTA
>CAZWRD010000182.1:0-5374 GCA_964636105.1 uncultured Bacteroides sp. | reverse complement strand
TGCAAAATCACAGCCGAAATACCACTTGATTGATTAAGCAATTATGCTTATTTTTGTAAAGTATTAATATCAGAAATGTATGCCTAATATCAAAATAATGCTTGTAGATGACCATCAGATAGTTAGGGATGGGATTAAGGCGCTGCTCGAAAGTTTGGACAATGTTCAGGTAATTGGTGAAGCATCAAATGTAAATGATTTAATGGAAAAATTAAGCTTTAGCAAACCAGATATTATTGTTACAGATATTTCTATGCCGGATATTTCTGGAATTGAGCTTACTAAAATTATTAACGAAAAAGAAGAATTTTCGGGGATTAAAGTATTGATTTTGTCTATGTTTACCAACGAAGATTTTATTTTTAATGCAATAAAAGCTGGTGCCAAAGGTTATTTACCTAAAAACACAACCCGTCGGGAATTATTTGAAGCAGTAAATACAATTTATAATGGTGATGAGTACTTTAGCGAGTCTATCTCGAATATTATATTAAAAAGTTATGTAAAAAAAGCCCAAACCGAAGAACAGATTGAAAAAAAAGAAAGTTTAAGTGTACGTGAAACCGAAATTCTAAAACATTTTGCACAAGGCATGTCGAATCAAGAAATTGCAGATAAGTTATTTATCAGTATCCGTACTGTAGAATCGCACAAAAATCATATTATGCAAAAATTAGAGCTCAAATCAACAGTTGATTTAATAAAATTTGCTATAAAAAACAAAATCGTAGAATTGTAACATATTTAAATTGCAAGATCTCTTAACACCTTTTTTGGGAAAAAAATCCCTGACAGTTTTAAAGTCTGTCAGGGATTTGTTGGCAATTATATGTTTATTGATATAATTTCTTTATAAACAGAAAAATGGAGGTAGAGGAATGTTATAAGTATAATTATTATACTGTGGATCTCCCATTGTAAAACTAATTATTGATGTTTTGCCTCCAAAATTAACAACGAATTTATACACATGACCCTTTTTGAGCCACAATAAAGTTCTGCCATTTTTCATCCAGCCAGGAAACCACTTTGCAGTACTTACCGACATATCTTTATACCAATAAGAAAGTGATGGCAAAATCTGTACATTTGGTTTTAATGGACAAAAAGCTTTAACATTTAAAACAATTGAATCTTTTGGAGGTACATAACCTAAATTCAGAAACAAATCATAATTATTTGAACTGCAAGGATTATCTAATGTTACACTTCCAATTTCTTGATTATTAGAATAGTTATAAGCAACAACTTTAAAAGGTGAATTACTTACCATATTAAGATTAAGCTTATCAGTTCCGTCAAATTGGTCAATTACCATATATGGACCTGTTGAACCAAGCGAACCAATTACATATCCATCTGACATCCTTATTGCTTTAACATATATACTTATGCTGGTACCTTGAGGTATTGTATTGCTTTTAAAACTTATTACTGATCCGCTATAGCAACCAGGTTCAATAAAATCCCAGTTATAATATGAAAAATGACTTAAACTGCTATTTATAACTAGTTTACCACCTTGCATTTTTACGGCTTCGTTACGCTCGAAAATCCATTTACCGCTTGATTCTTCATAACTTAATAAAGGAATAGAATCTCCTGCAACTACCGGCATATTTGTTTTTGGATTGTAAGTACCTTGAGGAACTTCAATAAAAGTAGATACTGTTCCATTTTCAACTTTAGTTGCTTTTCTTCCTGATGCATCAGTAACGTTAATATTCACATAGCCAGCTGAATACATCATTGAAGGTGAAGTTATCCCATTGTTGCTAATCGGAGATACCATTCCACCTCCGGGAAAATAATCAGCAGTTGATGAATCTCTGTTATTAAAATAAGTGAGAGAAACTTTTAAAGCGCCATCTAATTTATTACCGTCCTTATCTTTTAAAACAATATTTTGTGGTAGATTTAATGTTGCTTTGGTTTGATTTATTCCTGAATAATCTGTTTGCAAGCTGATTTCCGATGCTAAACTTCCATTATTTGCTAAACCAGAATTATTTTCTTTTAGTGTTATACCTGATGGTAAATTGTTCTTATCTACCATTTTAACTTCATAATTACCATGCGAAGCAGAAGTAATACGCATGCTTAGGTGTGAAGGTAAAAAATCTTCAGCTTCAGTATTAATACTAAATGTTATCGGATTTGCAGCCGATGGTATTATATTTGGAGATAGCGAAAGTGCAATAAAACCCTTATCTGTTTTGAATTCAGTAGATGGCAGTCCGCTGATATCAGAAACAAGAGAAGCATCCTTACCACTAAATGAAATTTTAATTGTTTTATTATCATTAATACCAATTGGTTCGCCTGTGGCCGAATTGATAAAAACAATATTAAATGTAGTTGGAGATGCTTCATATGGTATAGATAATTGAGAATCATCCGTTTTTTCTTCACTACAAGTACTTATTAAAGCCAAACATAAAATTGAAGCTAAAATTGCTGCTAAACGTTTTAAATAAATAATTTTTTTCATACTGTTTAATTCTAATTATTAAAATAAGATAATAAATGTTTAAATGATATTAAATGTAAGTTATTAATTGATTGTTAGATGATTGTTTCTTTTGATGCTTTACAATCATTAATAAACTTAAAACCTTTTTTTTATTTCTATGGTTTCTTTTTCAAAACCGGGTTTACCCAACAAAGCAAACATGTTTTTCTTGTATGCTTCTACGCCTGGTTGGTCGAATGGATTTACATCAAGCACATAACCGCTTAATCCACAAGCAAATTCGTAAAAATAGATCAATTCACCCAAAGTTAATTCATTGATTTCAGGTAAAGTAATTCTAATATTGGGAACTCCACCATCCACATGCGCTAACATGGTTCCAAGCTCTGCCATTTCATTAACGGTATGTATCCGTTTGCCTGAAATAAAGTTAAGGCCATCCAAATCATCTTTATCTGATGGAACTTCAATGTTTTTATGTGGCTTTTCAACACTTAAAACGGTTTCAAAAATATTTCTTAAACCTTCTTGTATATATTGTCCCATTGAATGTAAATCGGTTGTAAAGCCAACCCCTGCCGGAAAAATTCCTTTGTTTTCTTTCCCTTCACTTTCTCCGTAAAGTTGTTTCCACCATTCAGTTATATAATACAAATTGGGTTGATAATTAACAAGTATTTCGGTAGTTTTTCCTTTTTCGAGAAGTGCATTTCTAACAGCTGCATATTGAGCTGCAGGACTTTGAGCAATTGAAGCTGATTTTTCTAAATATTTCTGCATATTTACAGCACCTTCTACTAGTTTTCTGATATCAAAACCGGCAACGGCTATGGGTAATAAACCTACTGGTGTTAAAACAGAATATCTTCCACCAACATCATCAGGCACAACATAAGTTTTGTAGCCTTCATTATCAGCCAAAGTTTTCAATGCACCTTTAGATTTATCTGTGATAGCAATAATTCTTTTGCAGGCTTCAGTTTTTCCATATTTTTTCTCAATATGATTTTTCAAAATTCTGAAAGCCACTGCTGGTTCTGTGGTTGTACCAGATTTAGAAATAACTGTCAAGGCATAATCTTTATTATCCAGAATTTCCAGCAAATCAGCCATATAATCTTCACTTATATTTTGACCTGCATAAATAACCAAAGGAGATTTTCTGTCGGTTTTTAATGCCGCAAAATTATGACTCAAAGCTTCAATTACTGCTCTTGCACCTAAATATGAACCCCCAATGCCAATTACTACGTAAACCTCAGCTTTTTTACTTATTTCAAGGGCATCAATCTCTAAAGATGAAAGTAAATCTTCATTAATTTCGGAAGGTAAATTTACCCAACCCAGAAAATCATTGCCTTTTCCGCTTTTTTCAAGCAAATTTTGTTGAGCTATATCAATTTTGTTTTGAAATGCATTTATTTCATTTTCAGCAACAAAACCTAAAGTTTTTGAATAATCTAATTTTAAATGTATCATATTGAATATGTTTATGTTTTCCGATTTCAAAAATAATAAAAAAAATTGCAAAAATTGCAAAAAATTAAATTAACTTTACAATCTTAAAAAAATTACAACTATTTATCAATTTCGGTGTCTGTGTTTCATTATATCTAACAAATTTTTATTAATAAAAAAATCAAACAAATGAAACGAGCCATGAGAAAATATTCACACACAGGAGGATGTTTATTTGGCGAAACGAAGTTCATGAACACATTTAAAAAATAGATAATGGAGTGAATAATTCCATCTGACAAATAAATAAAAGAATTATAAACAGATGAAAAATTGTGATTTTAAGTAATAAATTACCAATCAGAACAATAAATAGTTTCATTAACCTAACGAAATGGACTATTCTTAAACTCTAATTGGTATTATTTAAAATAACTATAAATAATATTCATATAAAGAAATATTATAGATTTTTTTTAATTTTACAGCATCAATATGAATTAAATTCTTTAATCTGTAAGAAATCATTTCTGTTTTCAAAAATATAGAAATATCAGGATCTTAAGTTATACAGATAAAGTGATAGTAAATTGTATTAAGGTGGAAATTTTCAGTAGAAACCGATTTTTATATTTTTTCCTTTAAAATATTGTAGGTATTTATTTAGATGCTTAAAAAATTTAATTCAAAAAGATTTATTAATAAATTGTATCATATGCAAAACAAGAGTTTTTTTTATAAAATAATAATGATTCTATTAGTAACCAGTTTGTTATTTACTGTATTAATTATTGTATTGTATAATCTGAAACATAAGCAAGAACAATTTTTGAATAATGAATTAAATTTACAGTTTGAAAATGAGGTAAATTCGATAATTGGTTTAAAATCATCTTCGATAAAACAGGTTGTGTATGATTATACTTTCTGGACTGAGTTTACTGAAAAAGTACAATCTAATGATGCTTATTGGTTTGAAAATAATATCACTACAATCTTAAAATCTTTTCATCTAAATTATGTAAGTGTTTATGATACATCTTTTAATCTGAAACACGAAGCAAAAGATTCTACTTTTAATTTGCAAAATTTTATTACTAAAAAAACTTTAAATAATTTAAAAGAAAAGAAGTTCTTAAATTATTTTATGCTATCTGATTCTGGACTTATACAAATAAGTAGCGCTACCATTCATCCCGATTCAGACCCCGAACATACAAAAACAAAACCCGAAGGCTTTATGATTGTTGCAAAAAAATGGGATAATAGTTTTTTAGATGAATTATCTTTGCTTTGTAATTCAACCATTAAGCTTTTAAAGGATACAAACAGAACATTTGATAAACAGCAATATACAATTTCCACATTAATTAAGTTATATAATGATGAAAATAAGAATTTTGCTAATTTTGAATTTAGTAGAGAAAACAAATTATCTTTACA
>CAZWRD010000181.1:0-5480 GCA_964636105.1 uncultured Bacteroides sp. | reverse complement strand
CCTTCTCGTAAATATACGAGAACATTTCTTGCACCTAAAATTCCTTCTCGTAAACTATCGAGGTCATTTTTTGAAAACTAAAAAATAATTAATTTCTAAAATTTCCTGTATTAAAATTGAATTGAAATTGCTAAAATTTCACTTTCAGTTATTATTCGTAAGAAATTTAAATCATATAGAATCTTTCACACACCTTATAGAAAGACCTGCTTTTTTGCTAGTGATAGATAAACCTTCGCTTGTAGTGGTAAGATTAAACATCGTTGCATTGGAAGTATTAATTTCTGAAGATGACCACCAATAACCATAAATTCCACCATAACTACGAGATCCGTCCCCATTACGAATACCTCCCGGAACAGCTGTAAAACCACTTTCATTGGAGGCATTTTGATTGGTTACCCAATGATTTTTCCCGGTTTCTTTGAGTTTTTCAGCAAAGTTTACACCAAGAAAAGTTTTAAGTATGTTCCATTCATTATCTGATGGTATATGCCAACCAGTAGGACATAGATTGCGAGAATCAGTAATTGCATAAAAATTATATAGTTTTCCATAAACAGCATTATAATAACCTCTAACATCAGGTTCCCAATAACCACAACAAGCTCCACCATTATTTGTAGAATCAGACCATGAATAGAACATACTTTCACTTAATAAGTAATCTCCATTGCGGTATCTGGTAACTTTTAAATTTTCTGCCATCCAGGTTTGGTTCCCTATTTTTATAGTTTTATATACATTGTTATCAATATCAGTCAATGTCCCATAAGTAAGATTAGGATTAAAAACCAGCGGTTTAACAGATTCAAATGTTGGTGGTAAAATTGTGTTATCGTCATTCTTACAACTATTTGTAAAAATTACTCCAAATCCTATTATTAATAGGAAAATCCATGTTTTGTTTTTCATTGTAAGTTGTTTTAAATTAAAATATTATTCCTCATTTTAATTTATTCTTAATAGTACAAAAAATTAATAAGTATAATCAAATATACATCGAATTGAATAACCAGTTCCTCCATTATTATATTCTTCTGCAATATAGCAACCGTTGTTGCCTAAACTCAACAAATAATATTTATTAGCACCCCATCCTTTTTCGTTATAACACCACCATTTTCCTATGTTCCCAATATTTTGGAAATTGAAATTATTACAACTCCCTCCGGGAAGTGCTGTGAATCCCGAATTATTATTTCCTCCTTCATTAACTACCCAATGTGAGGTACCGCTTTCTTTTAAAGAGTTAAATGCATTAGTATTGCCTCCTAAAAATGTTATTAAAGTTTCAAATTCTACAGAAGTTGGAACATGCCATCCCACAGGAGCTACCATTCCAGCTTTTTTAACTGCATAGGAATAGAGACAACCATAGGTTGCTTGATTTTCAGTTAAATTATCATAACAACACCATTGTGCGTATTGTTCGTTTTGCGAAGTACCCCATTCTTCTTTCTTTGTAACATGCTGAATACTTACCCCATTATTGTATCTGGTTGTTTTTAGGTTTTCTACCATCCATATTTGAGTACCTATTTTTACTGTATGGTAAACATTACCATCAATATCTATTGCAAAAGTTGGTATTGGAGGTTTTGGGTCATCTTTCTTACAACTATTTGTAAGAATTACTCCAAATCCTATTATTATAAATAGGTAAATACATATTTTGTTTTTCATTTTTAATAACTAAATCATTATTGTTTAATGTTTTACTAAAATTTCACAACAAAGTTTACACAAGGTATTCCTATTGCAATATTTTCGGCAATATCAGCATTGTTGATAAAAGCTAAATCAACAGCAATTTTTTCTCCAAAAAATCTTATACCGTATGAAAACAAGCAATTAAACCCATAATTGTCATCAGGAATAAACCAATTTTCTGTTATTAAAGCTGCTTTTCTGGCAATTCTGGTCATACCCGAAATTGTAATAACCGGTTTACTTTTAAAATCACCTTCCAGAAATCCCCATCCCATCCCAACTGTAAAATTATGATCAGCTGATCCATAAGAGCTTATTCCATAAACTACCCCAGAACCTACCCTTTTATCATTGTTTATTCCTAATTCAGGAATACTTAAATAAATAAAGCCACTTCCAACCCTCAAATTATCTGTAATCTTAAAAGTAACTTTAGGCGTAACATAAAATATTGGCTTACCTTCACCAAAAGTTGATAAAAATTCTAAGCCTCCACCTATTGATATATTACTGCTAACACCAACATTAAATGAATTCAGAAAAATATAGGTATTCTGATAATAACCCTCACCTTTTTTCAGATTAAAAGCTGAAGGTCCAAATAAGTATCGTGTTGAATTGGGATTTGGAAACCAATAGACACCTTTGTTAAAATCTGTTGTGGCTACCTCAGATATTTTAGTTATTTCTTTAATTGGAAGATCAATTTTAGGGATAGAAGCAGTTTTTATCGATATTAATGTAGAATTTCTTTGTAGAAAATTCCCAACAAACTCAGAGCCATCATTCATCTCTATTTTGTAAATTTTTGTTGAATCTAAGGGATAACTTTCAAATGTATTCTGTGCATTTAAAAAGACAGGAAAACAGACTGCAATTGTTAATGTAAATTTTATTGCCAAATTGATTAAATTCTTTTTCATAAAACTCATTTTAATGGTTTTTAATTATTTGTAAAAATAAATTCAGATATGATTGTCAGATGCTTCAATTTATTAAGTGAAATTATATTTAAAAACGTGAGTGTAAATTTACAACATTTTTAACGTTAAATTACATTGAATTAGAATTAGCATCAATTCGTTGACGATTTATTTTCTATTTGTTTTCAATAATTATCAATTTTGCATCTAAAACACCTTCTCGTAAATATACGAGAACATTTATTGCATTGATTGAGAGTATAAATTATATTTATTTAGAACGCGGATCCCGAATCCTGCCTCTCGGGACATGTAACACAGATCCCAATGGGAAACGCAAATAATAGCTGATTTTTAAAATAAGAATCCCTGACTGCCGACAGGCAGGCGCTTTTATCAGCGTTTACGGAACGTATCTGCGTACATGTCCCGAGATGAACGATTCGGGAATCCGCGTTTTGATGTTTTTTAACCTGTAAATTCAACGTTTAAAATATTAGATACATCTTATTACTTAATGATAAATATTGGCATTAAAATAAATTTCTTCAATTAGCCAAAAATTAATACTTTTGAACATCACAATTTATCGATATGGGATTTCCTTTTTACAAACAATTGGATGCAATGGATTGCGGGCCTTCGTGCCTGCGGATGCTTGCAAAGTTTTATGGTAAAAACTATACGCTCGAAAATCTTCGCGAACGTTGTTTTTTGTCGCGTTCGGGCGTTTCTATGCTAGGTATTAGTGATGCTGCCGAATCTATCGGTTTCCGAACCATAGGTGTAACCGTAAACTATCAGCAACTTAGCACCGAAATTCCTTTGCCCTGCATTGTCCACTGGAAACAAAATCATTTTGTGGTTGTATATAAAATTAAGAAGAAAAAAAGCATTTCAGGAAACGAAAAGCATTATATATATGTAGCCGACCCCGGTCATGGATTGATTGTTTATACCAAAGAAGAATTTATTGCCGGATGGCTCAGCACTAAAAAAGAAGGAGACGACAAAGGAATTGCCCTGCTGCTCGAGCCCAGTCCCGATTTTTATAATATTGCCGACGAACAAACCGACAAAACACGATTAAGCTATTTATTAAGTTATCTGAAACCTTATCGCAAATATATTACCCAATTAATTTTGGGAATGTTGCTGGGAAGTTTGCTGCAACTTATATTTCCTTTCCTCACACAAAGCATTGTTGATAAAGGTATCGCATCGCGTAATCTTGGTTTTATAACTTTGGTGCTGATAGCTCAGATTGTATTGTTGCTCAGCCGGCTTTCGGTCGAATTTATCCGAAGCTGGATATTGTTGCACATCAGTACCCGTATAAACATTAGTTTGATTTCCGATTTCCTGATAAAACTAATGAAACTACCCATTGGGTATTTCGATACAAAAATGATTGGAGATATTCTGCAACGCATTGGCGACCACAACCGCATCGAAACCTTCCTAACCGGAACATCGCTTAGTACATTGTTTTCGCTTATCAATCTGATTGTATTCGGAGCCGTACTTGCCTGGTTCGATTTGAGCATCTTTGGAATTTTTATCCTCGGAACCCTGCTTTATATCGGCTGGATTTTCCTTTTTATGAAAAAACGCCGTCAACTCGATTTCAAACGCTTTACCAAAGCATCCGAAAACCAAAGCAATCTCATACAGCTTATTACCGGCATGCAGGAAATAAAACTCAATAATTGCGAAAAACAAAAACGCTGGAAATGGGAACGCATACAAGCCAGTTTATTTCATATCAGCATGCGAAGTCTGGCTTTGGGGCAATATCAGCAGATCGGTTCTTTCTTTTTTAATCAGACTACCAATATTATCATCAGTTTTATTGCAGCGCGGGCGGTAGTCAGCGGACAAATGACGCTGGGTATGATGATGGCAGTGATATATATTATCGGACAAATCAGTTCGCCGGTTGAGCAATTAATCAGCTTTATACAAGCTTGGCAGGATGCCCGTATCAGTCTCGAACGTTTGGGCGAAATACATCTGAAACAGGACGAAGAATCGTCTGCATCGCCGCATATTTCGATAATACCACAAAATACCGATATAAATATTAATAATTTATCGTTCAGATACGAAGGACCCAATTCGCCCGATGTTCTCACTCAGGTTGATATGAATATTCCATCGGGAAAAATAACAGCAATAGTAGGAGCCAGCGGAAGCGGAAAAACTACGCTGGTAAAATTGCTTCTGGGATTTTATCAACCCAATCAGGGTGAAATAAAAGTAGGTGATATCAATCTTTTTAATTTCAATACACATAGCTGGCGATCACGCTGCGGAGCTGTTATGCAGGATGGTTTTATCTTTTCCGAAAGCATAGCCCAGAATATTGCTACTGGCGAAGAAGTTATTGATAAAGAAAGATTGTTTAATGCCGTAAAAGTTGCCAATATACAAGAATTTGTAGAAAGTTTGCCTTTGGGTTACAATACCAAAATAGGGCAGGAGGGAAGCGGTATCAGTCAGGGACAAAAACAGCGTATTTTAATAGCTCGTGCAGTTTACAAAAACCCCGAGTTTATATTCTTCGACGAAGCTACCAATGCCTTGGATGCCAATAACGAAAAAGTGATTATGCAAAATCTTTCGGAGTTTTTTGTTGGCAAAACAGTAGTTGTTGTAGCCCATCGCTTAAGCACCGTTAAAAATGCCGACCAGATTATTGTTCTCGACAAGGGTAAACTTATCGAAAGTGGCAACCATCAGCAACTTACCGAAAAAAGAGGAGCTTATTACGAACTGGTAAAAAATCAGCTGGAATTGGGAAGCTAAAAAAGTCGGAAGTCGGAAGACAGAAGACGGAAGACG
>CAZWRD010000180.1:0-5547 GCA_964636105.1 uncultured Bacteroides sp. | reverse complement strand
CGGTCTGCCAGAATGGGGCTGGTGTTACGAAATCGTATAGTACAGTCATTCCTGACGGATAAATCAGAGCTCTGGCATATTGACCACTTACGGCAATTCCTAAATAATCAGGAATTTCTCTGTCAACCACCACATTGTAATATGTTTGTGCTGTGGTCCCTGTAGAAGGGTCTAAATCAATTATTTTATAAGTTAAGATGGGAACTGTGTTCACCTCGTTACATCCCCCTATACCGTCGATAAAGACCGTAACAAAATCACCAATTTGAGGTGTTCCAGTTGTGGGAGCACAAATTGAAGGGTCTAATTCAATATATAAAGTAGTCCCTCCAGTTAGGGTTGTCATGTCAACGAAATAGTTTGATGTGATAGTGTAGGCTGATGATGTTTGTGCTGACCACACAAATGAAGAACCTGTTCCTCCTGAAAAGAAACCTTTGGGTCCTGCTGAGTTATAAACTTCTTGAACACCACTATCCATGAAAGGAATACCGTAAGTTCCCCCTTGAGTTCCACTTACAAAATAAGGATATTTTACATTTTGTTTGTTCGATTCTGGATACCCAACGTTGTTTTGAGCATTGAAAGCTGGCATCAAAATATTATTCCTAACCTGATTGTAATTAGGGATTTTATAATTAACTTCACTATCCCCCACTTGGAAATAAGAAATATTAAAATTTCCTTCAGAAATGTTTCTTCTACCAACATCGGTTAGTCTTGTACTTATTAATCCTGCGGTATTTTTTATGATATATGCCATTAGTTATAAATATTGTTTAGTTAATTATGTAAGACACTGTCCTAAGTTAGCCAAAGTACCACTTCCCAAAGTAATCACAGGTGTACCAGTGATAGCACAGAAGGTACCAATATTATAATAGGTTTGTGAGATTATTTGTCCACTACAAGCTGTGTATCTGACGGAAACTATTCCAGGTCCCGATGCTGATGGTGTAATTTGATAAGAAGTACATAACACTTGTACGATTACCCCTGTAACACTATGGTTATTTATACCTCTTGGTGTGTTATCAGAAACAACAGAACAACAAGCACAATTTGTGACAGTCGGATTTTGAGTCGTTACCAATACTGTCTGTTGAGCAGAAGAAACACAACTATTTGGAGAAGCAACAGCGTTATTCACAACAACACTTGACGTTGTCGTACCACTTACAACATCTCCATATCCAATTGTAATTGGTATCCATGTTTGAGCATATTTGTTTTGTTGTTGCTCAGGAGAACAATTTGGTCTGTCAGTGAGTGTTGTGTCATAGACAGGTATAGAAACAGGAATTGGTATACCGTTCTTAACCAAAGTATTGGTGTTAAGTATCGTCGCA
The DNA here is from genome assembly GCA_964636105.1 of uncultured Bacteroides sp. Lineage (GTDB taxonomy): Bacteria > Bacteroidota > Bacteroidia > Bacteroidales > JACABE01 > JACABE01. Next base: position 4,198 of record CAZWRD010000180.1, on the reverse strand, counting down.
GTCTGTAATGGGTCGTTATTGAAGAAAGGTCCCAAAATGTTTTGTACAACATTGTAATACAAGTTCATTGATACTTGTGGTCCTCCTGGTGGAAGAGGCGGGTCTATTGCCACACTCCAATAAGCAACCCTTAGGTTGGTGTTTGTGACTTCGATTCTATCTATGTTAATAGATGTTGTATAAGTCGTAGGATTATTGTTGGAAGCTATCACAACGTTTTGATTATAAGTTGATGAAGCAGAATCATTAACAGTTAATGAAACCGTGCCAGGACAAAGGTTATTAAAGATATTCGATGATTGTGTTGTAACTCCATCAATTGAGAAACTATATGGAGGTTGTCCACCCACAACATTCACAACTATCGACCCGTTACAATTTGCGGTACCCTGACAACTACTATTATTTACAACGACATTGACATTCATCGGTGGTCTATCAGGACATGTTCCAATATTCATACTCAAGTTAGGTTGTTGAGTGTTATTACCCGCTAAAGTCCAACTACTAAGTGGAATTAAGGCTTGTGTTGTTGAAATTGGTAATCCACCCAAAGTCCAGTTTTGAATCTCCCATCTTGTCAAACCAGAATTCCATATGATATCCAAGTTGGATTGAGAAGATGTCCATTTTGTCCTTCCATTTAGAGAACCATTCGGATTGAAAGTATATTGATTATAAACAGTGTTACCACTTATAACAGCGTTGATTGTAAAACATAGCGTAGGCGGTACGAACGTCGGTGTAGGTGTTTGAGTTTGTGTTACAGTTGGCGTTGGAGTCGAAGTTGGTCCGATTAACTCACAGACAGTTGTAGAACTATAATCACCATAATAATCTACAACGAGAACTTCATAACTTCCAGCAGGAATGTCAAAAAGAGTTTGTGTTCTATCACCACTCGACCAATAAAAACTATATGGAGATGTACCTCCCGTGATATCCAAAGAAAGAATACCATCAAAGGAAGTAGCAGTGGAAGGAGCTTGTATAACTCTACAAGAAACACCCATATCGAAGAGAGTGAATGGGCTACAGGGGTTAACTAACTGATAGACAGGACTTAAACTACATGTGACAGTTGGGGTTAAAGTGGGTGTAGGAGTAGTCGTAGGAGAATTATTTGGGGTTGAAGTTGTTGTTGGTGTTGGGGTTAAAGTCGGTGTTGGTGTGGTTGTAGGGGTTGGACAAGGGTAACTCACATATCCACCAATAATGAAAATACCAACATAAGGTAAAGAGGGATTAAGAACCACCATTTGGTCAGCACCAGTACCCTCAATGAAGTTACCACAACAATCAGTGTAATAATATGATGATTGTGTAACACCACTTGTACACGTTAATTTAGTTGGAGAGGGTGTTATCGAAACTGTCGGTGTGTTTGATGGCGTTATAGAAATTGTCGGGGTATTAGTTTGGGTCGGTGTGGTTGTTGGAGAATTTATCGGAGTGGTTGTGGGAGATGGGGTTGGTGTTGGAGTTTCATTAAACATTCCACATTCAATGTATTCCAAAACAACTCCGTCGTTTAGTTCAAGGGTACTTCCGATTAAACAAGGAGTATAAACAGGAGAGGAAGGCAACAAAGTTCCACCAACTCTTTCACCATCGCAAGTTGTTCCCTTCCAAGAACCACCTGTTGTACTGACAAGATAATGTATGTAACAAATTTCTCCCACTTTTAAATAATTATATTTTTTTTCATTTTATCCTAAATGTTTATTTTTTTTCTCTAACATGACAGGTTTAAACAAGCGGAAGGTGTGGCATTACTCGTAGCAGTTACATCATAAGATGGTGGGTCAGGAGATATATTAGAATCAAATTGATATTGGAATCCATCATCACCACACCACCACGTTCCTGAATCTATGTCCTGAGGTACACGTAATACGAAAGCACCAGGAGCACTATTTTGTACACAGTTTAGATATTGTGTAGCATTATAATAACTATAGTTCGGTGTTGAAGTAGGAGTTGGTTCAGGGGTTATAGTTGGTGTTTGTGTTGGAGTTTGGGTATTAGTTGGTGTTTGTGTTGGAGTTTGGGTATTAGTTGGTGTTTGTGTTTGGGTCTCAGTAGCCGTAGGAGTTAGGTTTTCAGTCACTGAAGGTGTTGGAGTTTCGGTATTAGTAGGTGTTTGTGTTGGAGTTTCGGTATTAGTAGGTGTTGGAGTTGAAGTACTATTTGGTGTAGATGTTGAGGTAGGTGTTATAGTTGGTGTTTGCGTTGGATATATTTCACAAACAATGAAATCTAATATCACACCATCAGATGATATTTGAATTGCGTAGGTACCTGTAATCCATGTGGTTAAAATCCACAAATTATTTCCATTGTAAGGACCGTACAATACACCACCAAATGAATATTGGTAAACAATTGCCCCAATCACAGGTACATCATATGCTTGAGATATGTAGGTATATATCTGAGCAAGTGAGGGTGTGTCGAAACAAGGTCCACTCAAACAATTTGCCGCGGAGTCTGAACTTGTAAATCCATTGAGTCCATAGTTATGTCCAACAATCGCAGGTGTAGTTGATGGTGTTGGTGTATTTGTAGGTGAATTTGTAGGTGTTGTTGTCGTTGTAGGTGTTTGTGTAGATGTTGACGTGGTTGTTGTAGTTGGTGTAACTGTATTTGTCGGAGTTGGAGTGTTGGAGGCCGTTATACTTGGTGTAGGTGTGGGTGTAATTGGCACAAACTCACCATATACACACCCTTGAGTATCAATTATTTTAATTAAAATATTACTTTCATCGTATGGTGGTGGAACGGAAAATTGATATGGGAAAGTTGCCACAGTAGACACAAAGACACAACTTCCACTCGTAGAGTCACAATAGTAGATATCCACGGGGGTGTTCGCTGTAATGTTCGTTATGGTAATAAGTTCACTCATATCACTTGGGTTACCCCTGTTATAACACAACCTTTAGAATCGATTACTTTTAACATATAACTTGATGAGATATCATAAGGTTGTGGGATATCGAAGTTATAAGTAGTATTACTTGTTGTCAGCATATAGTAACAATCTGTACCCCCACTCTGACAAATGTATATGTCAAAAGGTGAGTCTCCCGTTATTCCTAGTATGTTTACGTTTATTGGCATTATTGGTATCTGTTAATTTCTATTCTCAATGTTGAGTTATTCAACAACTGTCCATTACATGGTAGGTTTACACACAAACTTGGGTAGAAGAAAAATCCTGTAACTCCATTTGCGAATGGTTGACTACTTGGATTATATATTGTTTCATTTTTCGTTTGAGATTGTAAAATTCCATCAATAATAACATTGAATTCTATATTTTTTATGAAACCAGTGTTAGGTTCCTCAACATATCCAATATTGATATTTTCAATTGTTGTGGACTGGCAGTTAGGTAAAACAAATTGTTGAGAAACCACAACCCCATTACTTGTCACCAAACTTTGAGGTAAATAAGAATAACTCGGGAAACTTCCGTCATATATCTCAATTGCCCAGTTGTAATTAGGTATGGAACTACTTACAACAGGTGGCATGAAAATTGGGATGGGACCGAGTCCGTTGGAATTCATAACAAATTCCAAGTTAATTGTAATTCCTGTACAAGACTCCAAACAAGCAGTACAAGAATTATATACTGTTGTTGGAATTATTGGGGCAAAATAGTTTCCATTGAAGTAGATTGGAATTACTCCTGTTGGTGGTATATAGTTCGTACTGAACACACCCTTGAAGAACCAACAAGTTCCATCATCATCTTTAAAACTTTCATTCACTTGGATTGTAAGACCAATCGGAACATTTTGAATTACCTCCGTGAAGTTACCCGATGGAGTATTCGGTTCACATGTTCTGTACACATAGAAATAACTTGGTGAAGGTGTTATTGTAGGTGTTTGACTCGATGTTATTGAAGGTGTTGGTGTCATTGTGGCTGAATTTGTTGGTGTTTGGGTTGGAGTAGAAGTCGTTGTTGGAGTTGCTGAACCATTAGGTGTTGGTGAAGTTGTAGGTGTCGTTGTTTGTGTGGCTGTTTGAGTAGGTGTTGAGCTAACTGTTTCAACAGGAGTACCTGTGGGTGTCGCTGTTGGTGTAGGTGTCGTTGTTTCTGTTGGGTTTGGTAAACAATCATCACATGTACTGAAAATTGATTGTACAAATGAAATAATTGAATTTGGAGAAATATTTTGAGAGT
>CAZWRD010000179.1:0-5559 GCA_964636105.1 uncultured Bacteroides sp. | reverse complement strand
GGCTATTTTACAGAATCATTTGCCTAAACTTAAAAACGAAGTTAATCAGTTAATAAAGTAATCCCTTTTGTTTATTTCTCCTTCCATTCTTTCTCCCCTCTTGTTTATGAACTTTTAATTCTTAACTTTGTTCTTTAAAAAAACATATTTAGTAAAAACACACCTTATGGATACTTATTCTTATTTGAGTAATATTGATTTACAACAAATAGAAGAACTTTATAAGCTTTATAAAAACAATCCCGACAGCATCGATTTTGGCTGGCGTAAGTTTTTTGAAGGATTTGATTTTTCAAAAACCAATTTTACGGGCAGTCAGTCCGAAGAATTTCCTGCTGAATTTAAGGTGATTAACCTCATAAATGCTTATCGCGAAAGAGGCCATTATTTTACCAAAACCAATCCGGTACGCATTCGGCGCAAATATTCGCCCACACTCGATATCGAAAATTTTGAGCTTACATCTGCCGATCTTGAAACCGAATTTAAGGCAGGTAATAAGTTAGGCATTGGCACTGCCAAGCTAAAAGATATTATTCAGCATTTGCAAGATACCTATTGTCGTTCGCTGGGTGTGGAGTATCGCTATATACGTACTCCCGAAATTACCGATTGGTTGCGTGCCCGCATGGAAAGCAGCAAAAATACACCTCATTACAATAAAGATGAAAAAATACAAATTCTTCAAAAATTAAGCGAAGCAGTTCTGTTCGAAAAGTTTATCCATAAAAAATTTCCTGGTCAAAAGCGTTTTTCGCTCGAAGGTGCCGAAGCCATGATACCTGCTTTGGATGCCGTTGTTGAAAAAGGCTCGCAATTGGGAGTAAAAGAATTTGTAATCGGAATGCCCCATCGTGGACGTTTAAATGTATTAGCCAATATATTGCATAAATCTTACAAAGATATTTTTAGCGAATTTGAAGGCAAAGAATATGACGACGAAAGTTTGATGGGTGATGTAAAATACCATTTGGGTTTTACTTCGGATACACTTACCCAAAATGGTCGAAAAGTAAAACTTACGCTTTCGCCCAATCCTTCTCATCTTGAAGCGGTAAATCCGGTGGTAGAAGGCATCGTAAGAGCCCGCATCGATCAGGATTACAACGGAGATAACAATAATATTGTTCCGATTTTGATACACGGCGATGCATCAGTTGCCGGACAAGGCATTGTTTATGAAGTATTACAGATGTCGGAACTGCCTGGCTACAAAACCGGAGGCACTATACATCTGGTAGTTAATAATCAGATAGGCTTTACTACCAATTATCTGGATGCCCGCTCAAGCACCTATTGTACCGATATTGCAAAAATTATTCAGTCGCCCATATTTCACGTAAACGGCGACGATGTGGAAGAAGTAGTATTTGCCATGCAATTTGCTATGGAATACCGTCAAAAATTTCATAAAGACGTGTTTATCGATTTATTATGCTACCGCAAATACGGACACAACGAAGGAGATGAACCCCGTTTTACCCAGCCTATTTTGTATAAAATCATTGAGAAACATCCCAATCCGCGCGATATTTATATCGAAAAGCTGAAACAGGAAAATATGATTCAACAGGCTGAAGCCAAACAAATAGAGAAAGAATTTAACGATTTGCTCGAAAAAGATCTTAGCCAGTCGAAAGAAATAGAAAAGGCTCATATTACTTCTTTTCTCGAAAACGAGTGGAAGGATATTGTAAAAGCTCGTCCTACAGATTTTGAATTATCGCCTCAAACAGCCGTTAAAAAAGAAGATTTTCTCGATATCGCATCTAAAATTACAAGCTTACCAACAGATATCCAGTTTTTTAGCAAAATACACAAATTGCACGACGACCGCCGCCAGATGCTGGAAGGCGAAGGAAAACTAGATTGGGCAATGGGCGAACTGCTTGCTTATGGTAGCTTGCTTCAAGAAGGAGTTTTAGTTAGATTGAGCGGGCAGGATGTGGGTAGAGGTACCTTTTCGCACCGTCATGCAGCACTTACCATCGACGATTCAGACGACAAATACATTCCATTAAACCACCTGAGCGAGAAGCAAGCAAAATTCGAAATATACAATTCATTGCTTTCAGAATATGGCGTATTGGGTTTCGAATACGGTTATGCCATGGCATCGCCAAAAACACTAACTATTTGGGAAGCACAGTTTGGCGATTTTTTTAATGGCGCTCAGATAATTATCGACCAGTTTATTAGCAGTGCCGAAGAAAAATGGAAAGTGATGAACGATTTGGTGATGCTATTGCCACATGGTTACGAAGGTCAAGGGCCAGAACATTCCAGTGCCCGCATGGAAAGATTTTTATCGCTTTGTGCCGATAACAATATGCAAATAGCCAATTGTTCAACACCAGCAAGCTTTTTCCATATACTTCGCCGTCAAATCAGTCGCAATTTCCGTAAGCCCTTGATAATATTTACACCCAAAAGCTTATTGCGTCATCCTCAATGTATTTCGCCAATTAGTGATTTTACAACGGGTGGATTTCAGGAACTTATTGACGATAATAATGCTGACCCAGCTAAGGTTGAGAGAGTTATTTTCTGTACCGGAAAAATTTATTACGATTTATTGGAAGAAAAACTAAAAAACAACAAAACCAATATTGCCATTGTACGTGTTGAACAAATTTATCCGATACCACATACGCAGTGGAGAGCGATAAAGAAAAAATATGTAAATTCGCAACATTGGCTGTGGGTGCAAGAAGAACCCGAAAATATGGGTGCTTGGACATTTTTAAGCCGACATATTAATTACATTCCATTAATTTTGTTTGCAGCCCGTAGTGCAAGTGGTAGCCCGGCAACAGGCTCAAGTAAGGTTCACAAATCGGGACAACAAAAAATTATCGAAAAATCGATGGGAAAATGTATGTGCGAATGGGCAATGACCGAATGCGATATGCATTGTGTTGAAAAAGAATAGTAAAAAACAAAAAATATTTATATCATGATGATAGAAGTAAAAGTTCCGAGTCCGGGCGAATCTATTTCACAGGTTTTATTATCAAAATGGCTGGTAGCCGATGGCGATTTGGTGGAAAAAGATGCCGAAATAGCCGAAATAGACTCAGATAAAGCTACTTTAAGTATTTATGCTACCGAAGATGGTAAAGTAAAATTAATGGCTGCCGAAGGCGATACAGTAAATGTTGGTGCTGTGGTTTGCACCATCGATAGCAGTGTAGTTGTCGAATCTCAGGCATCGGAACCAAAAACTGAAAGCAAGGAGGTTGTAAAAGCTGAAATTAAAGAAGTTCAACAGCCTAAAGCTGAGGTAAAAACTACCAAACCAACCGATGTAAATATTCATATTTCGCCATTAGCCCGCAAGGTGATGGAAGAAAATCAGATTTCGGAACAACAGCTTATCGAAAAATATAATAGCATCCGCATTTCGCGCAAGGAAGTGGCAAATTTGGCTTCACAACCTGCTGCAAATATCAAACCTGCTTTTTCTCGCCAAAGTGAAAATAAAAAAATGACACCATTGCGTCAGAAATTAGCCGAAAGATTAGTTGCCGTTAAAAATCAAACAGCTATGCTAACTACTTTCAACGAGGTAAATATGAGTGCATTGCTCAATCTGAAAAAACAATACAGCGAAAAATTCAAGGAGAAATACGGAGTTGGAATCGGATTTATGTCGTTTTTTACAAAGGCTGTTACCGAAGCTTTAAGCCTGTATCCCAATGTAAATTCGATGATTAATGGTGACGAACTTATAACTCCAGCTTATGCCGATATCAGTATAGCTGTTAGTGCACCCAAAGGATTGGTAGTTCCGGTAATACGAAATGCCGAAAGCTTAAGTATAGCCGAAATTGAACTAAAAATAAAAGAATTGGCTACCAAAGCCCGCGACAATAAAATAACGCTTGAAGAAATGACAGGCGGAACCTTTACCATTACCAATGGTGGTGTTTTCGGCAGTATGATGTCAACACCTATCATAAATCCGCCACAAAGTGCCATACTTGGAATGCACAATATTATCGAACGACCTGTGGCTATAAATGGCGAAGTTAAGATTCAGCCCATGATGTATATTGCCCTTTCTTACGATCACAGGGTGATTGACGGACGCGAATCGGTTGGTTTTCTGGTAAAAGTGAAAGAAATGATAGAAAATCCGGCTAAAATGCTGTTTAATGGTAAAGATCCGGTAATGCAGTTGTTGGGGTTATAAATAGTAATAAATTATATTTCAATATATAGTTTAAAGATTAATTATCTTTGCATCATATATAAAAATTCAAAGTAATGCATATACAAGTAATTCAGGATAGTTACGGAAATAATACCGGAGTTTATATTCCGCTAAACGATTGGAATAAAATAGTTGAGAAATATCAGGATTTGAAAAATATTGCAGATATTGATAAATTACCTCAAAAAAAACTATCAGATTTAGCCGGAAGTATATCAAAAGAAACTGCAGAATTGATGCAGAAATCAATTGATAAAAACAGAATAGAATGGGATGACCGACTGAATAAACAGATTTAGAATGGAATATTTGCTTGATACAAATGTAATTATCAACTTTTTGGAAGCTTCATTGCCGGAAAATGCAATGTCAGAAATGAAAATAATTGTTGACAACAGACCCCAAATCTCTGTTATTACCAAAATGGAAACTCTTGGGTTCAATTTTCTATCGGCTTTTGAACAAGAAAGTATGGAAACATTTATTAATTATTCTGAAATACAAAATATAAATAACGAAATTGTAAACAAAACAATTGAATTAAGAAAACAAAAAAAAATAAGTTTACCTGATGCTATTATAGCAGCAACAGCTATTGTTAATAATCTGATACTTATTACAAGAAATGTAAAAGATTTTTCACACATTGAAGAAATAAAAATAGTAAATCCATTTTTTGACTTCTAATATAATTTTTTTGAATGTAAATCCAGCAAATGATATTTCAATGCTGTTGATTTAATTAATAAGTTATTGGCTTAAAAACATCATTCCGACGGGGGTCGGAACGTTCCGACTGCCATTCCAAGTATTCCGGATGCCGTTCTTGTCGTTCTGGATGGCATTCCGAGTACTCCGACTGCCATTCCAATTAATCTGGATGGCAGTCACAGCGTACCGATTAGCATACGGATTACTCCAAGTGGCATACAGAACGTTCCGATTGGCAAATCCGGCGTTCGGAAGGGGGTGGAAATGAAAAAGCCCTGCATTTTTGGGAATACAGGGCTTTTGTTTTTATTTTAAGTAGCTGCACTTGAACTCTATGTGTGCAGAGAAATAGTAGAAAATATTTATTTTATTCTACATACAATTTAATTGGTTTATTAAAACACTAGTATTCAAGTCACAATTATATGTGTAAAGCACATTGTTGAGTTTTATACTTATTGTTTTTATACTTGAATTTTTAAATTTCTGAATTTTAGTTGCTGATAAATGAAAAACAGCCTGCGATACTTCACTATTTCCAATATAAGCTAGCTCCGATTTAACCAATGGTAATGATATTAAATTATTATCATCAAGCCTGATTGAAAGGTTACCAGCAATTTTCTTTGATT
>CAZWRD010000178.1:2040-5563 GCA_964636105.1 uncultured Bacteroides sp. | reverse complement strand
GATTATTTTATATTCAGACAAGCAATTTTTTTAGATTTGATTTCTAAATACTAAACTCTTGCTCTTGAATATTTACCTCAGTAAAGTTATACTTCCATGTTTTTCATATTCTTTACCATCTTTACCTGTGGCTTTGGCTACATAATAATAAACGCCAGTAGGAGCTTCAGTATCATTGTGTCTGCCATCCCATTTACCATCAATGCTTTCAATTACATAAATTTGTCCGCCCCAGCGATTGTAAATAAAAATATGTAATTGCTTTAAACCTTGTGTTTTGGCATAGAAATAATCATTGGTTCCATCACCATTGGGTGTAAATGTATTTGGAATAAAAATATCGGAAGGAGCTTCTACTATCAAATCAAAAGTAGCGGTATCTTTACAGAAATCAGGAGATCCGCTATTCACTATCAGTACGATATGATTTAGAGCTTCTGTAGTATAAATATTCATTGGATTTTGTTGCGTAGAAGTATTCCCATTTCCAAAATCCCAATCGTAAATGGTAGCACCATAGCCTGTAAAGGTAAAGAATACATCCACTGGAGCAAAACCATAATCAGGATTTAACGTAAATGAAGCTAAAGTGTGGGTATTGGTTTGTACAAAAGCAGGAATATGAGAAACCGTACAATTGTTAGAATCCTTAACAGTAAGCTCGTATTGTCCTTCGCATAAATTTTTGGCAACAGAGTCGGTTTGAACTGGCGAAGTATTCCAGCTATAGTGATAAGGACGTGTTCCACCAGTAAGCAATGCCGTTATGTTACCATCGCAATAATTTTCGCAAGTCTGGAACTTGGTTTGCGATTGAATTTTCATAGTGTCAGGCTGATTTAAAACCGTGTTTATTGTTTTACTGCAATTATTAGAATCTTTAACTACTACCTGATAATTGCCGGCAGCCAAGTTACTAGCTGTAGCAGTTGTTTGAACCGGAGCTGTATTCCATTGATATTGATAAGGAGGTGTTGCTCCAGTTGTTGTTAACTGTATTTTACCGTTATTATTTCCATTACACAAAGGCATAAAATGTTTTACAACAATTGCAAAAGAATCGGGTTGAGCAATTTGAACTGAATCTGTTTTGGCACAACCTAATGAATCTGTAGTTTTTACAACATAAAAGCCCACGGCAAGATTTTGTATTTGAGCTGTATTTTGAACGGGTGTAGTTTGCCATTGGTAATTATAAGGACCAAATCCACCATTAGCTGAAGCCGTTGCAGTTCCGGTATTTCCTCCATAGCATAATACATTGGTATGAGTAAATTGCAAATTGGGTTGAGGCTTGGAAATTAATATTGTGCTATCTGTTTTCTGACAATTATTAGAATCTTTTACGGTTACAACATAACTTCCATTATTTAAATTGCTAATAGAATCGCCTGATAAGCCTCCATTCCAGTTATACAAATAAGGATTTGTGCCTCCTGAAGCAATGGCTTTTATCCAGCCATTATTCATGCCATTGCACACATAAGCTTTCTTGTTAAAACTAATAGAAATAGGAGCAGGTTGAGAAATAATTACCGTGTCTTTATCAATACAACCCAATGAATCAGTTACTTTTAAAATATAAGTTCCTGTTGCCAAATTATTAATAACAGAAGTTGTAGCTGAATTTGACCATAAGTACTGATAAGATGGATTTCCGGATGTAACCGTTGCTGTAATTTTGCCGTTTGTAAGTCCGTTGCAACTGATGTTTTGTTTATTAAGTTGAATTATTGGCAATGTATGTACCGTAACATTATGGACAATTGTGTCTTTACAACCAAAATTTGAAGTTGTAATCAATTTTACAGGAATACTGCCTGTATTATTATAAGCATGCGTAGGATTTTTTGAGATAGCAGTAGTTGCGTCCCCAAAATTCCAGTTGTAAAGCAAACTATCGGCTGTAGAAATAGTAGATTGATTGGTAAATACAACAGGAACACCTTTACATTGAGGACCTGAAGTAAATTCGGCATTGGGAGTTGCATGAACTATAATATTTTTCAACGTATCTTTATAACAACCAGCCGAACTGTAAACCCTTAACTTTACAGGATAAGTACCCAGCGTATCAAAAACATGAACCGGATGATTGAGGTTAGAAGTATCGCCATCGCCAAAATTCCAATGATAGGATGCTATGGTATAAGGCGAAGCCACAGTAGCTTGTGAATTAAAATTGGTATTCAGCATTTCACAATATGTTGGCGCTGTAAAATTAATTACAGGAGCAGGTTTTGAATATCTTATGGCAATTAAGGTGTCATTTATTTTATTATCATCATAAGCATCTATGATCCAAAGCTTGAAAATATAAGTATTGTTTGTTGATAAATTGATTGTAACTGGAAAAGAAAACGTTACATCATTAAACGTTGAACCAGGTATCATACTGTAATTTACAGTACCACCATTTAAGCTATAAGCCAAAGGAATATCGGTAAAAGGAATATCACCGAATTGTTTCAGATAAATTTTAACGGTATCGTTAGTACCATGAATACATTCCAATGAAGGGCTAAGCATTTGTGTAATACCGAAATCAACTTTAAATTCCTTTGCCCCAATATCAGTAGCTGCGTACATTCTAAGTTTGTCATCAATATCAATATTAATAACTGGATTTAGATAACCAATGCATGCCCCATTTAAAAATTTTTGATAAGGAAGTAAGTTCGTATCTGAAGCATAAAAAGGATTATACTGACCATAATCTGCACCAATACCAACATTTGTGTTGAAGAATAAATAGTCACTATAATTTATCCCTGTTCCGCTATAATATCCGAGTTTTGAACCAGAAGAGTATATATTGTTATCTTTCCACCATGGTTCTATTCCTGTTGATAATGGCTTATAATTAAGATAAGCGCCAAAACCGCCACCTTTGTTGGAGAAAATGTTTTTTTGAACTTCAATTGTATCGCCTCCATTTATCTCAATAGCTTTTCCTTTTACCACATCTGTACTTATAATATTGGTGCTATTATGTATAATTTTGGAAAAGTTTGAGCCTGTATTAATTACGATGCCTTTTGCAACTCCATATCCTCTTATTGTTATATAATTATTTGCTATCAAATTTTTTCTGCTTTCTACTCTTATTCCCTCTGACTCTGTTAAATTGAAAATTCTATTTTGATGAATTTTTGCATTGGTGCTTAATATTCTTATTCCTATGATGTTATTAGAAGAATTAGCTGAAGGATCGGGATTTACAATCGTATTTTTTTGGATTACAGCACTATCGCCTTCAATTTTGATTCCTGATGCGTTTAAGCTAGTGTTCAGATTGGCTGCATTGTAAACAATCCTATTATTGATAATAGAATCGCTTAAACTATGTAAATTACACCTGATACCATCTGTAAAACCTGTTATTGTATTTTTGTTAACTTTCACATTATAAATGCTGTCAATCAACAAAATACCATAATTAGTTGCATAATACGAATTGCTGTTTATCTGGTTTGAGTTGATTGAAATATTCTTTGATTTTTCAGCAAATATTCCATTTCTC
>CAZWRD010000178.1:0-1940 GCA_964636105.1 uncultured Bacteroides sp. | reverse complement strand
CTGGTTTGAGTTGATTGAAATATTCTTTGATTTTTCAGCAAATATTCCATTTCTCAGGTTTGAATAATGAGTTGACCAATTAGTATTTGATATTATAATATTTGAATCTAAAACAATGTTTTTATTACGATAGATATTAATAGTATTTGTAATTTGTCTATATGAAACCGAAGTTAATTTGTTATTTGTGATTTTAGCATTTGTACAATTCTGCATATTTAAAGCTGTAGTAAAATCTCCATTTGAAATATTTAAGTCAGATTTTGTAATTTTAATATTCATGCAAGTGTATAAATATAAATTATCAATATTTGCCCAATTATAAATGCTTTGAAATGTAAAAAAACTACTGTCAATTAAAATATTTTTAGCATAAAATATTTTGCTTTTTCCAATATTATATGTTTTTAATATTGAAATATTTGACAGTCTAAGACTATTATCACCATATAAATCAATTTGTGTATTCAGAAAATCGCAATTTTTTATTACCAAAACACTATCTAAGCCCAGGGTATCTGTTACCAAGCCATTTACTTTGCAACTATCAAATGTGATATAGTTATTCAGATTTGATAAGAAAATATTTCTGCTTCCGTTCTGCCGATTGATTTTTAATTTTCTGAAAGTGATATGGGTAACACTATCTAATTTTACAGCATAATCATTATTCAAATCAGTTAATGTATAATCGATACCCGGATAAGTTGTTAAAAAAGTATCTCTTTCAAAAGTAATGGTATTGATAAAACTATTTCCCTTTACAGATGCAATTGCAATATTCTGATTGAAAATTGTATCTCTTAATCTGAAAGTTACCGGACAAGAAATTCCTACTCCGTTTAGTGCAAAAGCTGCATCAGCAATGGAATTGAAATCAGGATTTAATCCGCCTACTGTATAAATGCCGCACAAAGGTCCGCTGATTTTAAAGAATTTTGCAGTATCGTTGTAATTATTGCAATCGGCAACACCATTTGGCAAGTTTGTCCACATCATCATATTAGATTGTGCTGCGGTAAAAGTATATGGTAGAAGGAATGTAATTTGAACAGTAGCACCTGATGCTAAGTTTCCCGACCAATTATATACTGGCTGAATTACACCATTTACACTGTAGTAAATTTTTACACTTGTCAAATTTGTAGTTCCATGGTTCTGCAAAATTCCTTTTATTTGCATTGTCGTATTTGTTAGGTTATGAAGCATTCCCACAACTGAATCAATACCAGCATCATTTACACAAGGAACAAAAACTTTTGCACCGATATCATTGTTAGAGATTCTGCTTGTAGAATCAATATCCATTGAAATTCCTACAAATTCAGCATTGTTATTCAATTGTATCTGATTCATTTTTAAGTTAGTATCAGAAATATAAAACGGATTGATGTTTTTTGAATTGGCATCTTGTCCGCTTGATGTTGTCCATTGATTTAGTTTTTGAATATTTTGTCCGTTATTATTAAACAGAAAATCGCCATGTGTAAAAAAACAATTTTTGTCAGCAGTAAACGAAGATAATGCAGCATTGGTTTTCAATGCGTAGCCATTGGTTTGATTGGCAAAAATATTATTCTTTACAGTAAGATTACTCGCATTCTGAATTTCAAAAGCAGCGCTTCCTGTTGCATCATTTCCTGTTATATTGATGTTGTTATTGTAAACAAAACAATTGGAAGGATTTGAAATAAATTGCAAACCGATTGGCTGAGTATTCCCGCTCGAATGCATATAATTATTCTGAATATCAATTCCATTAACATTGTTTGTCATTGCTTTTCCGTTTGCAATACCGGTAATTCTGTTTTGATAATATTTTGAATTTGTCGCTTCATTTATGATTCCTATTCCACCATCAATATTATGAATGGAGTTTCTTAATATCAAGCCCAGATTTCCGCTTGCTTTTATTCCAATGTCTTTGGCTTTTGTAATAT
>CAZWRD010000177.1:0-5616 GCA_964636105.1 uncultured Bacteroides sp. | reverse complement strand
CACAGGATTCATAATCCTGGGGTCGAGGGTTCAAGTCCCTCTTTCACCACCAAAATAGGGTTTCACAAAGCATCGTGACCCATCAAAAGCCCCGAAGTTAATAGCTTTGGGGCTTTTTATTTGTATCACATCGTCTCAATCAATTTCTTGACATACCCCATTTATTAGGGGTAACTTAGCGGGGTAACACTCAATAAACATCATTTTTTATGTTGGAGTTACCCCAAAATGGCTTTATCAAATACCGCAATAATCAACGCCAAAGCCGCCGACAAGCCGTACAAAATGTACGATACAGATGGCTTATTTCTGCAGGTTACCCGTAATGGAGGCAAGTGGTGGCGGCTTAAATATCGCTTTGATGGCAAAGAAAAGCTGCTTTCTCTGGGTACTTATCCCGACATTTCACTATCTCAAGCACGCCAAAAAAGAGAAGACTATAAAAAACTATTGGCGATTAACATTGACCCAAGCGAAAACCGTAAACAGACAAAGGCTAATAACAGACTAAATTCAGAGAATAGCTTTGAGGTTGTGGCAAGGGAATGGTGGCAATCTCATATGGTCAACAAAGCAAAAAGCCACAAAGATAAGGTTATAAGACGCTTTGAACTCTACTTGTTCCCTTGGATTGGAAAAAGACCAATTTCATCACTAACTGCACCTCAAGTTCTTGAAGTATTAAGGCGCATTGAAAAACAGAATAAGGTAGAAACCGCACACAGAACATTACAAACCGCTGGGCAAGTTTTCAGGTACGCAGTTCAAACAGGGCGTGCTGTTCGTGATGTAACGGCAGACCTTAAAGGTGCTTTACCAGCCACAACAGTTAAGCACATGGCGGCATTCACAGAACCTAAAGACGTTGCTGAATTACTTCGTGCCTTAGAGGCCTTCAATGGAACACTAACGGTTCAATGTGCTATAAGGTTAGCGCCGCTTGTTTTTGTTCGTCCTAGCGAATTAAGGATGGCTAAATGGTCAGATATTGATTTAGATGCAGGCACTTGGCAATTCTTGGTAAGCAAAACAAAAACAGACCACATCGTCCCCCTTTCAACTCAAGCCTTAACAATACTTCATGAGATACATCCAGTATCAGGGCATGGTGAATATGTATTTCAAGGTGGTCATTCACCATTAAAGCCAATGAGTGAAAGTGCAATAAATGCTGCTTTAAAGCGCATGGGTTACGATACCCAAAAAGATATTACAGGTCATGGCTTCAGAGCAATGGCTAGAACTATTCTGCATGAACGGTTAAATATTGACCCAGCAATCATTGAACATCAGCTAGCCCATAAAGTACCCGACACATTAGGTTCAGCATATAACCGAACCAAGTTCCTTGAACAACGTAAGTTAATGATGCAATCTTGGGCAGATTACTTAGATGAACTGAAAGCCGGCGCAAAAGTAATGCCATTCAGGCAAGCATTAAGTCATGATAAGCCCTAAAAATAGTTATATAGTTTGCGAGGTTTCTATACAAAGGGTGCAAATTGTATTTTTTATATAAGCTAGATAATGTTCAGGTTGAGATGAATGTTTCGGAAGAATCTTTTTTTCAAGTAGTAGATAAAGATTTTTTTGGGATGATTGCATTTTTCAATGAATCTGAAACTAATAGCGCTGAATATCAAATCTATCCAGAAACGATTGCTGAAGCCAATTGGATGATTGAAGCATATTGTAAATTAAGCTATCCATTACCTAAATGGCTAAGCAATTACTTTCAATTATCGTTTGGGAAAATTTTGAATGGAAAACCACCCTCAAATGCACTTGGCCTTACTAGACCACCACATAGACCAAGAGAATCTCATTTAGCCGAAAGAAACAGAAGTATATATTCCGAAGTCTCTAAGCTTATGGCAAAAGGCATGCCTCTTTTTGATTCAGCTTTAGAGATATCTGAAAAGTATCATTTACATGAATCAAATATCCAAAAGATTTATAGCACACTTAAAAAAATAAATGAAACATACCCCTCTTTTGACAATATAAATTCAATAGATTTCTAGGGTTAACTTGCATTAAGTCTTAATACTTAATGCGTGTGATAAAGAGTAATTTAATCTATTTAATAAGAAACACCACAACTTATAAAGGTGTTTAAAATGTCACTAAAACTCAAATATCAAGTAACTCAAGCAATCCCCGAAGCCCTTGCAAACTTTGACCAATCTCCAAATAGCGGTTTTATCCGTCTGCCAACCATCATGGGTTTATATGGTGTTTCAGCTGCAACAATCTGGCGTGGCGTTAAGAATGGCACAATCCCAAAACCTGTAAAACTAACTGAACGTACTACCGCTTGGAATGTTGGACTAGTGCGTGCAGATTTAGCTGCAAAGGCGGTGGCTTAATCATGCCTATTATTAATCTAAGCCCAAATGAACGTCTTGTATCAACTCCACGAACATGGGAATGGCAACGCCTCAGGATTAGAAAGCATCGTTTAACAGCTGAGTCTGTTGAAAGCTGGGATTTCTATAGGAATTACACATCTTTGGAAAGTGCGTTAACTGATGTTGTAAGCGTCCGTATTAGGGCTTCAAAACATGAGGATATACGTAATGCTATCCAAGAGGTTAAAGATGCGATGGCAAGCATCAGCAAAGCTATAACACAGCCATTAATGAAAGATGTGAAGGCAATCTCCAAGAAGTTTGAGAAGGAGGGAGATAGTCATGGCTCAAAATCGTAAACCACCAGCTTTTCAGGAATATGCAGCAACCATTCTCTCAAGCAAGTCATTTAGGGTCATGTCCTTATCTCAACGTGGATTGTTATTCACTATGCGCCTTGAATGTTGGGTCAATCAGTCAATACCTTCTTTATCAAACGAGTTGGCGAGGTATCTAGGATTGAATAATCAAGAGGTTTTAGATGCTCTGTCAGCTAATGTTATATCCTACTTTAGTGAGTCTGAAGGCTCTTACATTTGCCCTGAACTTGAAGACTACCGTCAGCACATAAAAGAGCAAAGAGATAAACAAAGGGCTGGTGGTAAAAAAGCTGCAGCTATAACAAATAAGAAATGGGAGCAAATAGAATCGGGTAAGCCGCAAGTTACTTGCGAGTCCTTAGTTCAGTTAAGTTCAGTCAAGTTAAGTTCAAACCAGTCATTAGAGAGAGGCAATATAGATGATGACTTTGTGAGGGATTACGAGAGTGCATCTAATGGAATCTAATATTACTCAAGAGGTTGCTTTAGAAACACTTTGTATTGATACATCTTATTCACAGCCTACCCCCTCTATTCATTTGAAGACAATTAATGATGTTCGCCTTGAGATGGCAAAGGTTTATAGGGATATGAAGTTACAAAAAATAGCCACATCTGACGGAACAAGGCTTACTTATGTATTAGCCCAGATAGGCAAAATGATTGAATTGCATGACATTGAGAAACGTGTTGAGCAGCTGGAGGGAAATATATGAAGCTATTAGATAGGTTAAAGATGATTGAAGCAAAAGCCCCTCTTGAACTGAAAATTGTTGTTGTTAAATATCCTGCAGAATTAAAAACGCTTGAATATGGGGAAGATAAGTACTTACGCCTTGATGGCGAAACAGAGGATGATTTTGTTGAACGTATATTAGCTATTGTTAAGAAAAATCCCCATCCAAACCTATGTTATTTAGTGGGGAACATGAGTTGATTATTACTTATTGGATTTAGGGGAATTTATATAATGACAATATCACTTGTTTTAAGGGCTGAATTTGAATCAATGCCGATAATGGCAATTTCAATGGCAGAGGAGTTAGTAGCATTTCCATCTACATCATAATAAAGCTGGCCAGTATCGGTTTTATAAATTAAGAAATGTTTATCAGTCGTTGCTGAATCCAAAGCAAAATTATCTGACAAATCTTTATCACCCTTTAATTTAGAGAATATGGAGCCAGCCAAGGCTATCTTATCTCCACTAGTAAAGTCTGTAATTGTATCTATGTTGGAAGGCCCCAGCTTTGTATTGAACACAAATGTATCGTTACCAAGTCCGCCTGTTAAGGTGTCGCTACCTAAGCCTCCATTAATAGTATCGTTACCTGCTCCGGCTTTAATTACATCGGCTTTGCTAGTGCCTTTAATATTAGTCACATTTTTAATGTTGATTGAAAAAGAGTCAGATATTGATAAGCCATCTAAGTCTGTTGCAGTCACTTTTATATTTAAATTGTTGTCTGCGTTGTAAGGTAATGAGCCAGTAAGCTTTTTAGTGCTTGCATTAAATGAAAGCCATTCTGGAAGTGATGAACCATCTTCTAATGTTACTGTGTAGCTAAGAACATCCGATTTGTCTGGGTCTGTGAAAGCTGCACCAATGGAGTAACTTATGGTCTTACCCTCGTTAGCATTTAAATCGGCTACAGGCTTGCTAAGTGTTGGCGCTTTATTTTCTCTAAAAGTAATTTTTGATGAAAAAACACTAGTTATTAGATTATTGGTGGGACCATAAGCATCATGACTAGTGCTTACAATGAAATACTCACCATCTGGACCTTTGGCGATATTGCTTATGCCGCCCCATGTATCTAGAAGTGAAGAAATTTGTTTTCTTCCGGTTTCAACAAAAGTGCCATTAGCTTTTTGCAATAACAAAGCGGTCGAACTGTTAGGGCCTTCCCAGCCAACTTCGCTGCTGTATAAATCTAATAAGCCATCCCTATTAAAATCAGCAATAATTGGATTGTATGCAATGCCTGAATTGCTGTCATATCCTACAACGACCGTATCTGTGACATCCTCAAAGAGTCCGCCACCTAGATTTTTCAAAAATTGAATTTCGGATATGGTAGGCCACTCATATCCATTCCAGCCTGCTCTGCTAAAAACAATAACATCCACTAATCCATCTTGATTAAAATCAAAAGGTTCAGCACGAACATCGTGACTATTATCATATTGACCATTTGCGATGTTATTGTATTTTGGTAACTCTAATCTTGGAATTGGTAATGTGGCTATGTATTTAAATCCAATTGGCGTGCCTTGAGCATCTTTGACGACACTTAGCAACCTAGTGTCGTTTGGTCCATTAGAGGGTGCGCTATCTACCACTACAATAGAAACGCCACCATCGCCAATAAAGTCAGCAATTGCAACACCTGAGCCATTCGTTTCCCAGCTATTAAATAAAGTGGGATGGTCATCCGAAACGGAGTATCTGGTTAAGCCATTTGCGCCACCGAGAAGAAAAATTGACGGATGGATATAGCCTGCTACCACAATATCTGAAAAGCCATCTAAGTTGATGTCTCCTACTGCAACCCCATGCTCCCATTTGGTAGGCCCTAAATTAATCTTTTCAAAACTATTGCCCTTATTCATTAATGCGTAAGCATTAATTGTGTGTTCCATGTCAGCATTACCGGAAATGTAAGCATCTATCAAACCATCCCCATTAAAATCTCCAAAGGCTATGTCTCCGACACCTTCTACCTGATTAGTGTTATTGGGAAGCCATTGATTAGTTATCTCTTGAAGCTTGCCATTCTGCCAACCAAATATGTGAATGCTTGTGTTGGTGTAATCGTTTGGTGTATTTGGCTGGGTTTCAAATCCCGCAAAAAATATCTCATCCACACCATCGCCATTGATAT
>CAZWRD010000176.1:0-5630 GCA_964636105.1 uncultured Bacteroides sp. | reverse complement strand
TTATATTAATTCAAATTTTACTTATTTAAACTACAACAATTTGAATATTAAACAGTAAATGATGCAATTTTTTTCGGAAATTTTGTAATAATCTACAGACCGTTGTAAGCTACTTTTGTACTATTCAAATAACAATCACATATTAAAATATTAATCATGAGTTCAGGAAAAGTAATATTAGGTCTTTTAGCAGGTGCTGCTATTGGTGCAAGTTTAGGAATTTTATTCGCTCCCGATAAGGGATGTTGTACCAGAAAAAAAATTGCACAAAAAAGTAATGGTTATGTAGATGATTTAGAAGAAAAATTTAATGAATTTATTGAAAACATTACTCAAAAGTATGAAGTTATGCGCGAAGAAGCTATGAATATGGCTGATAAAGCAATGCATAAAACAGATGAGACAGAAGCAGAATCACATCATACTGTGATTTAATTTTTGCAAAAAATGACATTAAACAAAAAGCATTCAACATGCAGGATGATAGCTGTAAGTTATTGCTTTTTGTTTGTGCTTTTATAAATTTCTAAAAAATAAAAAAAATGGAATCACCAACAGATAATATTGAATCATTATTTCAAAGACTTGAAACATTTGCCATAACAACTTTTGAGCTGTCGAAACTCAAATTATTGCATACTACTACTATTATTGTAACTTCTTTAATTGTACGTATAGGTGTAATAATTATGATTTCGCTGTTTGCTCTGGTTTTAAATATTGGTATTGCTTTGTATTTGGGCGAGTTGCTCGGTAAAGATTATTTTGGATTTTTTATAGTAGCTGTATTTTATTTGATTGCATCACTGATATTACATTTTTTTTTACATAAATGGATTAAAAAACCGATTAGCAATTTAATTATCAAACAGGTACTTCAATAATTATTATCATGCAAAAAATAAATTCAGAAAGAAGTTTAATGGAAGCCATTATTGAATTGGAAAATAAGCGTGCTTATGAAGGTATATTGCTAAAAGAGCAATTTATTTTTACGTATGAAAGTTTGAAGCCAGCTAATTTGATTAGAAATGCAATTCAGGATATTTCATCTTCAAGCGAATTAAAAGATAATTTGCTTAATGCAGCAGTTGGGGTAGCTACTGGCTATATTTCAAAAAAGATATTTGTTGGTGCTTCTGACAACCCAATTAAAAAGATGTTAGGAACTGCCTTAATGTTTGGAATCTCAAATTTGGTTTCAAAAAACCCGGAAACAATTAAATCTTTGGGATCGCAGTTTTTTAATATGCTAAAAACCAAATTGGACGACAGATTTAATAAGGCTGTCAATAATGAAGACAACTAAAACTGCTTTAAACAATAATTTAAAAAGCATTCTTAAATTTCCAATTTATGCTAAAGTTGCACTGATTTTAGTTGGAATATATGTATTTATAAGTATGCTTTATATCGGAAAGGATATAATTGTCCCTCTGGTATTTGCAGTTATTATTTCCATTTTAATAAGCCCGGTGGTTCGCTTTTTTGAGAAGATAAAAATTAACCGTGTTATTGCCATTGTATTAACCTTATTTCTTACCTTTATATTAATTGCAGCATTATGTGGACTGCTGTTTTCGCAAATGAGCAAGTTCAGCGATTCATGGCCCTTATTGGTAGATAAATTTACAATAATATTAAATCAATCAATTGCCTGGATTTCTGATTATTTCGACATTAAACCACAAAAAATACAGGAATGGATAATTCATACCAAAAGCGAATTGCTCAAAACAGGAAGTGCTGCTATAGGACAAACTATTGTGATTGTGGGTGGAAGTTTGATGGTACTGTTTGTAATACCGGTTTATGTTTTTATAATTTTATATTACAAACCTCTGATAATTGAATTTATTCACAGGCTTTTCAGTGCTTATAACAAAACAGAAGTAGCACAAATAGTTACTCAGGTAAAAACTTTAATTCAACGCTATTTATTTGGATTGGTTATTGAAGCTATCATTGTAGCTGTATTGGATATTGCTGCACTTATGATACTTGGAATAGATTATGCAATATTATTGGGCATAATAGGGGCATTGCTTAATCTTATCCCTTATATTGGCGGTTTGGTTGCCGTAGCTTTACCGATGATGGTTGCATTGGCTACAGAATCATCGCCATGGTATGCACTTTACGTTTTAGCATTGTATTATTTTATTCAATTGATTGATAATAATATAATTGTTCCTAAAATAGTTGCCTCAAAAGTAAAAATTAATGCACTTTTTTCAATCATTGTTGTATTTGCAGGTAATGCTTTGTGGGGTGTTTCAGGTATGTTTCTGTCAATACCTCTTTTAGCTATTTTAAAACTTATTTTCGACCATATTGAAGCCTTAAAACCATGGGGATACTTATTAGGGGACACCATGCCTCATATTCTGAAAATAAAAAAATAAGATACATATCAATCTCAAAAACTGTGAATTATGTAATTCCTCAGTTTAATTATATAACACATTAATGTTGATGTGAACCTACCTTTGCTTTTTAAACAAACATTTAATAATAAAAAAATGAATACAGAAACAAAATGGTCAATCGATCAGGCACACAGTGAAATTACATTTAAAGTAAGACATTTAATGATTGCACATGTAAACGGAACATTTAAAACCTTTGATGCAAGCATTTATACAAATGAGAAAAACTTTTTTACAGCAGAGGTTGATTTATGGATAGATGCAGCTTCTATATCAACTGGCGATGCCAAACGTGATGAACATTTAAAAAGTGCTGATTTTTTTGATGTTGCTAATCATAAACAAATTACATTTAAATCGAGCACCATCGAAAAATCAAAAAAAAATGGAGCTCATGAATTATGGGGTGAACTTACGATGAGAGGTGTTACCAAAAATGTGAAATTAGATGTTGAATTAGGTGGAATTGTCACAGATTCGTGGGGAAGAGAAAAAGCCGGATTTACAGTAACAGGTAAAATCAATAGAAGTGATTGGGAACTTGAGTGGAATTCGAGTATGGAAACAGGTGGTGTAATGGTTGGTGACGAAGTATCAATTACATGTGAAATTGAACTTGTAAACGTTGGTTTCAAAGATTTAACCATGAAATTAGAAAATGAAAAAGCTGCAAAAATGATAATGTAGTATTATTATTTGAAGAGGAAGCAAAATGAGAAGGAAAATTTTGAAAAATGAAGTATTTTTAACCAATGTTATTAATATTACGCACGAAGCCATTATTGCGACTGATGTAAATCAAAACATTATTCTTTTTAACAATGGTGCTGAACGAATTTTCGGATACAAAGCTACCGAAGTCTTAGGCAAACATCTTGATATTCTTCTCCCTCCTTCAATTATTGAAATTCATCGTGAGCATATCAGTAATTTCCACAAGTCAGAAAAAATGCAACGTCAGATAAACGACAGAACCGAATTATCGGGTAAACGCAAAGATGGAAGTATTTTCCCGTGCGAAGCAAGTATTTCAAAAACCACCTATGATGGTATTACCATATTTGCAACTATTATGCGTGATATTACCGAACGAAAATTAACAGAGGCTGCCCTTATTGCTTCAGAAATCCGTTATCGCCGTTTGTTTGAATCGGCTAAAGATGGAATTCTGATTCTTGATGCCGAAACAGGTATGATAGTGGATGTTAATCCATTTTTAATTGAGTTATTGGGTTATTCAAAAGAGCAGTTTATTGAAAAAGAAGTATGGAATATTGGATTTTTTAAAGATATTGTTGCAAACAAAGATAAATTTTTAGAGTTACAGCAAAAGGAATATGTGCGTTATGAAGATTTGCCACTTGAAGCTGAAAATGGAAGAAAAATTAATGTTGAATTTGTAAGTAATGTTTATCTGGTAGATAATCATAAAGTTATACAATGCAATATTCGTGATATTACCAAGCGTAAATTAATTGAAAATGAATTGATAAGTGAGAAAAAACATGCCGAAGAAAGCGATAATTTAAAAACTGCTTTTCTTCAAAATATGTCTCACGAAATCCGCACCCCACTTAATGGTATTATTGGTTTCTCTGACTTGCTGGATGATGAATTTATTGCTAAAGAAGATATTAAACATTTTACTGCTGTTATAAAACAGAGTGGGAAAAGATTACTGGAAATTGTAAATAATGTGCTTGATATTTCAAAAATACAAACCGGACAAGTTAAAATTCAAAAACATAATATAATTATAAACACCGTTCTGGAAGATGTTTTAATTTTCTTCTCACCAATAGCAAATAACAGAAATATTAAACTGACATTTCAAAATGCGACAGACACAACCACATGCCTATATACAGATGAAGCCAAACTGAATCAGATATTTACAAATCTGATAAATAATGCACTAAAGTTTACCAAATCGGGCAATATTGATTTTGGCTATGAAACAAAAGCGCAATATATACAATTTTATGTAAGGGATACAGGTATAGGGATTCCGGAAGAACTGCACGAAAGGATTTTTATCAGGTTTATACAGGCCGAAATGTCTCAAACCAGAAATTTTGAAGGTGCTGGTTTGGGTTTGGCTATCTGCAAAGGACTTATTGAATTATTGGGAGGCCGGATTTGGGTAGAGTCTGAAGTTTGTAAAGGAACTACTTTTTATTTTACCATTCCAATCAATCAGCATCTTATGCCAAAACATGATTTGATAAAAACAGATATACCTGTTAAAAGAATTAAAGCTAAAATACTGATTGCCGAGGACGATTGGGTAAGTTTCGAATATCTGAAATTGATATTATCGAAATTTGACATTGAGGTGATTTATGCTGAAAATGGCAAACAAGCAGTGGAATTTGTAAAAAATATGCCTGATATTGATTTGGTACTTATGGATATAAGAATGCCTGTTATGAACGGAATTGAAGCTACTAAACTAATTAAAAAAATCAGACCCGATTTGCCAATTATTGCTCAAACTGCTTATGCTTTTAGTGAAGAACGAAGCAAAATTCTGGCAATAGGATGCGATGAATACTTGTCGAAACCCATGCAATCTTCAAAATTAAATATCCTGATAAATAAATATCTGAATTAGAAAATTGACGCAAATAATAGATTGATATTCCGGATAATACGATTTGTGCTAAGCTTAATTTTTAAAATCTAAAATTAGAAAAATAGCTTGCTATCTTAGTTTTGTATGTTGCTTAGTCTATAAGCTTCCTTCGTTACAAAGAAAAACTCCTACGTTAGTCTATAAAACTCCTACGTTAGTCTATAATATTCCTTAGTTATCGACTAACATTCCTTGCTTAGTCTATAAAACTCCTACGTTAGTCTATAACATTCCTTGCTTATCGACTAACGTTCCTTGATTATTAAGAAAAACTCCTACGTTAGTCTATAACATTCCTTGTTTAGTCTATAAAACTCCTTGGTTATGGAGAAAGATTGCTGTGATGTAATTAGCAAATTTAATTTCATCAATTTTTCGCAATATTAAATCACCAATTTAGCGTAAAAAATATTTAAGAAAACAAACTAAACTTTTGTTCGTTGTTTAGATTTGCCAGTTCAACCCCCAAAAAGCACTCCCCATGAAATAAGTCTTCATTTACTTGGTGAAATGAAAAAGTATTTTTAATTTTGAAAAGGGATTTTTAAGAAATTCTAATTGATTCT
>CAZWRD010000175.1:0-5641 GCA_964636105.1 uncultured Bacteroides sp. | reverse complement strand
CGAACTTATTGATTTAGTTGGGTTAACCCCGATTTAGTTATTGTTTTAAATTATCATAAATAGTTTATTTACTATGCCGCACGTGCGGCATTCGATTGCTCATTTTCTTATGAGCAATTTGGGTTTAAAGACATAAAGAAAGCATCGATTAAAACCATGTTACTTATATAAATCGTTCTTAAAAATAAAATAAAAAGTATTAGATTTTTGAGTTTACTCAAAATAAAATACATTTACTCAAAAAAGAATAGATTCAAATTCTGTTTCTGTTAAAAAAAATCGTATTTTTGTTTTCTGAATAAAAATAAATATTCCTATAATATACAAAAATTATGCACATAGCTATTGCTGGTAATATTGGCTCAGGGAAAACCACCCTTACAGGTTTGCTTTCAAAACATTTTAAATGGCAAGCACAATACGAAGATGTGGATACTAATCCATATCTCGAAAGTTTTTATGAAGATATGCGCCGTTGGTCATTTAATTTGCAAGTTTATTTTTTAAATAGTCGTTTCCGTCAGGTAGTTGATATACGCAAAAGAGCCAAGTCAGTGATTCAGGACAGAACTATTTACGAAGATGCATATATATTTGCTCCCAACTTGCATGCTATGGGCTTAATGACTACCCGCGATTTTGAAAATTATTCTTCGCTTTTCGAGCTAATGAGTTCATTTATACAACCGCCTGATTTGCTTATTTATCTTAAAGCAAGTGTGCCTACTTTGGTTAATCAAATACAAAAACGTGGCAGAGATTACGAAAATTCTATCCGATTAGATTATTTAAAAAGCCTCAACGAGCGCTACGAAAAATGGATAGAAAGTTATACTGCTGGTAAATTATTAGTAATTGAAGTGGATAATCTTAATTTTCAGAAAAATGCAGAAGATTTAGGTTTGATTATCGACAAAATAAATGCTGAAATTAACGGTTTATTTTAAACAAAATGAAAGCTATTGGAATAATACCTGCACGTTTTGCATCTACCCGATTTCCGGGAAAACCATTGATTGACATTGGTGGAAAAACAATGATACAGCGTGTTTACGAACAAGCTTTAAAATCAGAATTTCTCGAAAAAGTAATTGTTGCAACCGACGATAACCGCATTGAACAACATGTAAAATCTTTTGGAGGTAATGTAATGATTACTTCTGATTTGCATACTTCGGGAACCGAACGCTGCAATGAAATATTGCAGAATCTGAATTATCATAAAGATGATATAGTGGTTAATATTCAGGGTGATGAACCATTTATTAACCCAGATCAAATAAATAAGCTAATTGCAAGTTTTCTGTTGGAAGATGAATATATACAGATAGCTACACTGAAAAAGAAAATCAGTAACCAAAATGAAATATTCGACCCTAATGTTGTAAAAGTAGTATGCTCCACAAATGGAAATGCACTATATTTTAGCCGTTCGCCTATTCCTTATTTAAGAGGACAAAATCAAGATAAATGGTTAATGCAACAAACTCATTACAAGCATATTGGTATTTATGCTTATCGGGTTCAGTCTTTAGAAGAAATTGTAAAGCTTAAGATAGGGAATTATGAAAAACTCGAATCGCTCGAACAACTACGCTGGCTCGAAAACAATTATAAAATAAAAGTAATTGAAACCGACAAAGAATCTATTTCGATAGATACACCTGAAGACTTAAAAAAAATAGTTTTTTAAATAAAAAATCACAATTAATGGATATTGCAAAATACATCATTCAGATTTTAAAGGAACATGATCAGGTAATTGTACCTGGATTAGGAAGTTTTGTTGCCGAATATAAATCTGCTAAAATACATCCTGTCGATCATAATTTTACGCCACCAGTAAAACAAATTGTTTTTGACAACTATACCCCTGAAGATGATTTGTTGATTAAAAGAGTTGCCGAAGCAGAAAATGTTTCTATTGAAAAAGCCATTGTTGAAGTAAGAAACTTTACCGATCAATTGATAAATGAAATACAGCAATATCGCATTACAAACATCAAAATGTTGGGAACATTTACATTAAAACCCGACAATACCATCGTTTTTACTGCAGAAAAGGGTGATATTTCTGATGAATCATACGGATTAGAAGAATTTACTTCACAAGCCGCAGTTAAAAACGAATACAAAGAAAAAGCTATTCAGCAAATGCAAAAAGCCAAACAATATGAAGTTGAAGTGAACAATCGCAATAAAAAATATATATTTATTGGGGTCTCAGTTGCTTTTTTAGTGGTTTTGGTTTCATTGATTTTCTTTACTGATATTTTTAAAAATCTGCTTTACGACACCGATGTTAAAATGGATAGACCCCATCAGGAAATGGCAATACAAGATAATGTAGTTGAAGAAGCTGTAATTGCTGACACCTTAACTGAGCAAGATAACTCGGTACAAACGGAAGAACAACCAACTACAGAAGCAAAAACACCAATAGTAGAAAAAGAAAAACCCAAAGAAGAAGCTAAACCTAAAGAAAAACCTAAAGAACAAACTAAACCAAAACCAATAGTCGAAAAAGAGAAACCGAAAGAAACCGTTAAATTTTATTTGGTTGCTGGTTCGTTTAAAGTGCAGGAAAATGCCGAAAAAAGAGTAGCCGAACTAAAAACAAAAGGATACAAGACTGCTGGCTTTTTACAAGCTAACAACAAAGGTTTGTTTACGGTTTATTATAATTCGTATAAAACCAAAGACGATGCCGAAGAACAGCATCAGAAAATAATGAAGGAAGAAAACCCTGAATCATGGGTATTAAAAAAATAAATAATATTTAAAGAAATTGGGAAAGAATAAATTGGCAAGATTTGCCGAAAACCTGACGTTTGATAATTTTTTTCAACCAAACTATGAAGATATTAAAAATGGGTTTGTTTTAAAAGGAAAATGGCGTTCAGACTTTTTTAAAAACAATAATCCGATAATCCTAGAACTGGGTTGCGGAAAAGGCGAATACTCAGTAGGACTGGCAAAACGCTATCCTGATAAAAATTTTATCGGAATTGACATAAAAGGAGCTCGTATGTGGCGAGGTTGCAAAACATCATTTGATGACAATATGAACAATATTGCCTTTTTGCGTACACGTATCGAGCTGATTGAGTTTTATTTTGACGAAAACGAAATTGATGAAATCTGGGTAACATTCCCCGATCCGCAGCCACGTCGGATTAAAGAAAACAAAAGATTAACTTCTCCTCCCTTTTTGGCAAGATATGCCAATATACTTAAAGAGGACGGCATAGTACATCTGAAAACCGATGCTTTTATTTTGTATTTATATACACTAGAAGTTATTGAAGAATATAAACACAAAATTTTGATTTCTACTGACAATCTTTATCATTCAGGCATCGAAGAGGATGTAATTGGGATTCAGACTTTTTATGAACAAATGTTTTTGGAACAAGGCAAACGCATTAATTATCTGAAATTTCAATTAAATCGTTAAGTTGGAAGAACTATCATTTTTCGAAAAAGTATATGAAGTAGTAAAGCTAATACCTAAAGGCAGAGTAACATCTTATGGTGCCATTGCCAATTATCTTTCTACAAAAGGATCGGCTCGCATGGTAGGCTGGGCAATGAACTCATCGCATCATTTGCCCGAAAATATTCCAGCACACCGTGTAGTAAACCGCAATGGCTTATTAACTGGCAAACAACACTTTGGAGGTAATAACATTATGCAAGAGCTTCTGGAAAATGAAGGAATTCTGATAGAAAACGATCAGATATTAAATTTCAAAGAAAAATTCTGGGATCCGTCAATTGAATTGAAAATCGCATAAGTGCATTATTACCCAAATAAAAAAGCTTTGTTTTCAGAAGTATTCATGAAAACAAAGCTTTTTCTAATATTAGATTCTGTTTTTTATTTAAATAAAATCGGAATCAAAGTAATATAAATACCGGCAATAATGGCAGTAGTAATTACACCGCAAATATTTGCACCCAAAGCATGAGGCAAAATAATAGAACTCGGATTTGCTCCTGACTTGTCCGCCTTTAATATTTTCAAAATAATCGTAATTGATATTCAGCATTATAACGTATTTTTTTGTAAATTTGACCGCACTAAAAGGTCAAAATGTTACATATACGAGTAGTTAAAATTAAGCAGAAGTATCGATCCGTTCAGGTTTTTCGATATGAAAAAGGCAAACGTGTTATTTTAAAGCATATAGGGTCTGGAAATACTGACGATGAATTAGTATCTTTAGTCAATATGGCCAAAGTTTATATCAGAGATATCACTATGCAAACATATCTTTTTGAAGAATACAAGCCGAAAGAGGAATCTGTTTTGCTGAGTCAGTGTGAATTTCTTGGTATTTACTATAGTTTTTTTTATGATGTTATAAGAGCGTTGCAACACCATGTTGGATATGTTACCATAGCAGATTCTCTGTTGAATGATTTAGTAATAATGCGTATCTTTGAGCCATGCTCAAAACTTCGTTCTATTGAGCTTATGGAAACCTATTTTGGGATAAAACACAGACGACAACGGTATTATGAATCAGCAAAAAACTGGCTTGATTTAAAAGAAAAAATAGAAAAGCAAACGCTTAATTTTGCAAAGAAACAATACGCATTTGACTTCTCATTACTATTTTATGATGTTACCACTTTATATTTTGAAACATTTACCGAAGATGATCTACGTAAAAATGGATTTTCTAAAGATAATAAATCACAACAACCGCAAATAGTAGTAGCACTTATGGTCACACATGAAGGTTTTCCTATAGGTTATGAGATATTTTCTGGCGACACATTCGAGGGACATACACTAATTCCAGTAATCAAATCGTTTATCAAAAAACATGAAGTCAAAAATTTTACTGTAGTTGCTGATGCAGCTATGATTAGTATAACAAACATTACAGCTTTAAAAGAAGAAGAAATTAATTACATTGTTGGAGCAAGGCTTGGCAATTTACCAGCAAATTTAATTACAACAATAGATAATATGCTCCAGAGAGAAGATGGAAGTATAATACGTCTTAAAACAGATAATGGCTATTTGATTTGTAGTTTTTCAAAAAAACGATATAATAAGGATAAGTATGAGATGAATAAGCAGATAGAAAAAGCAAAAGCATTACTTAATCAGCCTTCAAAAGTTAAAAGGGTAAAATTCATATCATCGGGTAAAAGCAAAATGACATTAAATGAAAAATTAGTTGAAAAAACAACAAAACTGCTTGGAATAAAAGGATATTACACAGATATAGAAGAAACAACCGTTAAAAGCACAACTATTATTAATAAATACCATGAATTGTATAAAATTGAGCAAGCATTTAGGGTATCTAAAAATGATTTGCAAACACGACCAATTTTTCATTTTAAAGAAGAGCCAATAAAACTTCATGTTTTGATTTGTTTCATGGCATTAGCTTTGTCAAAACATATTGAAATAAAGAGTTCAATGTCAATTAGAACTTTTTTGGATAAATCCAAGAAGCAAACAGACGGGATATTATTCAATAAAATTAATAAAAAGGAAATAATAATGAAATCAAAAATCCCCATTGAGCTATCTGAAGTTATAACCAAAATTTTAAGACCGCACTAAAACGGACAAGTCAGGAAAAATATAAAAAGTCAAAAATTTTAATTTAAAAAA
>CAZWRD010000174.1:0-5703 GCA_964636105.1 uncultured Bacteroides sp. | reverse complement strand
CTACATAAATACCCTGATTTGTACCTGAACTTACAAAGAAACAGTTTTTATTAGAATTTACAGCGTATGTTGAAGCCGGAGCAGTCCCAACAGCTGATCTTCTGTATGCTACAGAATAGGAAGTTCCGACTGGAGTTGAGTTATTTAAAACAATATTATTTCTTAAATCAACAGTTGGTGTTACACTTGCATAGATACCAGAAGTTCCAAATGTGGTAGCACTTGATGATGTTGCATTTAAAAAAATTGAATTAAAATACGCATTTACGGTTGTGCCTCCACTTATATACAAACCATTAACAGCATTTGTACTTGTTGCATCAGGTGCTTTTAAATTGGATACGAAATTATTATAAATATTCGCTATGCTACCAGATGTAACATATATACCATAAGCTAAACCACTCGTTGTAAGTGAAGTTAAATCATATATATTATTTTTAAAAATATTTGCAGTTGCATTTGAGGTAATACCAGCAACAATACCAGATGAACCATTACTAATAAGGGAACTAACAGTATTTCCACTAATTTCAGAAGATGTTGTTGATGCTGTATTATAAATTCCATATAAAGCAGCTGTGCTGGTTGCACTTGTTCGAGTAATATTTTGAACTGTATTATTTTTGATATTACAATTAACTACACTTGAAGACTGATTAATACCATGTACTGCACCTGTTCCTGAAAGAGAGCTTCCTGCTCCTCCAATAGAATTATTCTCAATATTTAAAGTTAATGGATAATTGGATGTGCTGTAAATAAAATAAGTAACACCAGTTGTTGCAGCGGTTCTGTTAATTGTAATGTTATTGTTTTTTACATTTACAATATTAGAAGTTCCTGTAGTTGTACCCAAACTTAATTTTACGCCTGACACCTCTGAAGTTGTTGCAGCAGGAGTTAAATTAATAATATTATAATTAATATCCGTATTCGCATTATTGGCTGTTGAAATAAAAATAGCTGTAGTTGTAGATGTTTGAGCGGCATTATTACCAATAATATTATTATTAATTTTAAAATTATTTTGATAAATTCCGTAAACACCATAAGCTGTACTGGATGAACCTCCAAAATTTATTGTATTTGCTCCATCAATACCTACTTCATTGTTTTGATCATAAAGTGTATATGGAGAGGAAGCAGCATATCCACCCAATCTGATACCGGAATTAGCAGTAATAGTATTTGAGAAAAATTTGTTATTGTTAGATGCATCACTAGCAGTAGTTATTGTTAATGCAGTTGTAGCAGCGGCAATATGATTTCCAACATAAATACCAAAAGCTGTAGTATTTAAATTAGAAAGTGTAATTGTACAATTTTTAATTGTAACATACTGACAACCATTAAATGGAGCTGTCGCCTGTTTTTTTACAAGAGCATAACCCCAATCAGTTCTGTTTGTGGTATTAGCAGAATTTTCCTGCAAATCAATACCATCGAAAGTAATATAATCGCCACCGGCAATTTTTATCATTCCATCATAAGCTGTCGCAGTTGTGATAACAAATGATGTAATTAAAGGATTTGCACCAGAAGTAGATGGATCCAATTGAAAAATAATTGGGTTGGATGCCGAACCCGTTGCAGTAATTGTTCCAGCTGTTGCAGAAGCAAGTGTTTCCGTATGATCCGCAGCTACATTAAATGTAATACCTCCACTGCCTGACACTCCTGCATTTAATGCAGTTATTGCTCCCTGAATGGTCGCATAATCTCCTGGAATCGAATACGTTCCAGATGCTACTTGCCCAAAACTCAAATATGCGGGCAACACAAACAATAAGAAAATTAAAATTCTCTTCATGATAATAAATGTTAATTAATAAAAATAATTATAAAAAATTTAAAATATTAGCAACTGATTTTTAAGTATTTAAAATAAATATTATCTTAAATAAATAAAATGTAAATTTAATAAAAATATTTTCTAAATATTTATATTTTAAAATTTAACAATTAATTAACGCTCAAATGCTGAATACAAGCATATTATAAAAAAATTATTATCAATATGAAATTATAAAAAACAAATACATATCAACATTAGTAAATTGTTTTAGATAAAATTTTAAAACTGAAAAATGATTTAAACTAAAAAATCTCAAGAGACTTTAATAAATAATATTACACAAACTATATAAAATACAGCATATTAACCAAACAAAACAACACACAGTTCAATTTCAGATTATTAATTAAAAATTGAGCAATCAATCTTATTTTGCAAACTAAATATTTACAATTATCAAAAATTAACTTTCTCTGATTAATCGATGAATATTAATACCCGATAAACTTATAAATTCGGGCAATTAGTTTAGGTTTTTTAAAAGCTTGTCCATAATGAAGGCTATTAAACACTTCAAAACGGACAAACTTTACTGGACTTCTAAAAATTGCTTTTTCATCTTTGAACTTTAATTTTAAAGGCCTCATTTACACTAATAAACTACGGTTTTAAAATTTCGGTCGCCTCGAAAAATCTAATTTTCAGAAACCCTCTTTAGATAATAATTTTTCATTCTTAAAAAATAACCATAGATTCTCTCAAATTAATAAAAAATATATTATCTTTGTTTAGCCAATTTAATTAATGCAATTTAGTATGTATATAAATACACAGAAAATACTTACATTTATTATTGAACAGCAACGTTTTGCTATTCAATTAGAAGCTATTGAAAGAGTAATAAGAGCACAAGCAATTACAAAGCTAACCGATTCACCTGATTTTATTGATGGCGTTATTGACTATTATGGTGAAGTTATAGCAGTTATAAACCTCAGAAAAAGATTAGCTTATCCATTGCAGGAAATAAAATTGAGCGACAGATTATTAATCGTAAAATCACCCTATAGAAAATTAGCACTCATTGCTGATGAGGTTGAAGATGTTTTACTACCTGAGAAACAGGATTTATATGACGCTAAAGATATTGATAGTGGATTAAAGTTTGCAAATATACTTCGTGATGATAAAGGGATTGTATTTATTTATGATTTAGAAAAATTATTAAGTAAAGCCGAAGAAATCGAATTATCACAAATTATTGAATCAAACTTTTCAGTAAACCGTGACGATGAAGCATGAAGAACAATTATTTGAAATCAGCAAAAAAATTGTTGATTTATTGGGACTTAGCTTTCAGCCCAATCAGTTTATTGATTTGGAAAGAAGATTGAAAGCAACCGCAAAAGACCTGAAAATTGATCCCAATATTTCAGCAATATATTCATGGATTTCGAAGACAGATTTTACAAATACAGAATTAAATACATTATCAGCTAACTTAACCATTGGCGAAACCTATTTTTTTAGAGAAAGAAAAGCTCTGGATTTATTTAAAAATAAAATAATTCCTGATTTAATTAATCAAAGACGAAATTCAAAAAAACAAATAAAAATATGGAGTGCTGGTTGTAGTTCTGGTGAAGAACCCTACACACTTGCTATTATTTTAAAAGAATATTTTCCCGAATTAGCCGATTGGGATATTTCAATAATGGCTACCGATATTAGTCCTGTTGCCATTCAGAAAGCGCTAAAAGGCGAATATACCGATTGGTCATTCAGAGAAAACGATCAACACATTAAAAACAAATACTTTATCAATTCAGATAAACTTTGGAAGATTAATTCTGATATAAAAAAAATGGTAAGTTTTTCTTATCTGAATCTTTCAAAAAATTCATATCCATCAAGTATTACACATACCGAAAATATGGATGTTATTTTTTGCAGAAATGTGATGATGTATTTTACACCTCAGATTATTAAAGAAGTAAGCAATCGGTTTTATAATGCTATTGTTGAAAATGGATGGCTGATTACAAGTCAGGTTGAATTGAATGATGAATATTTTTCTGATTTTAAAAGGATTTTATACGAAAAAGCAATTTTTTATCAGAAAACAAATTTTTTAACTGAAAAACAAAAAATAAAAATATCTGAAACTGCTGCAATATTAATTCCTAAAACGCCAAAAACTAAGGATAAAATATCTAAAAAGATAAACATCCCAACTACTTCTGAAAAAACCAGTAAACAAATTCCGACATCCGTTAAAGTAAATGAATATAAAGTGGTAAGCCCTACCGATTTGTATCAGAAAGGTGAATATCAGAAATGTATAAATGCTATTTTAAATCATGCCGAACAAGGAAAAATCAATAACGAAACATTTAATTTGCTAGTAAAATCTATAGCAAACACCACAAATTTTATTGAAGGAGAAAAAATACTAAAAAAAGTTATCTCAAATATAACTCCAAATGCAGAAATGTATTATCTTTATGCAAATTTTTTATTGGAGCAAAATGAAGCAGAGCAAGCCGAAGCAGTATTGAAACAGGCAATTTATCTGGATCATAAACATATTTTATCTCACTTTATGTTAGGTGATTTAGCATTAAAGAATAATAAAAAACAAATTTCCAAAAAACATTATGAAACTGTAATTGGACTGCTTGAAGATTATAATGATAATGAAATAGTTACTGATTCAGAAGGATTAACAGCTGGAAGTCTCAGAGCATTAGCTACAAATTTAATTAATAGCAAATAAATGGACAAAGACAAGGAAATATTAATAGAAAGAGCAAACAAAGTAGCAGGAAGAAAAGGCAATAATACTTTGATAACGGAAAGTACAATTTCTGTTGTTGATTTTTTATTAATTCCAGAAAAATTTGCAATTGAAGAAAAATATATTTCTGAAGTTCTTTCACTTAAAGAAATAACATCAATACCGGGTACTCCTGCTTTTGTAATGGGAGTTATTAATCTGAGGGGAAAAATAGTTTCTATTATAAACCTAAAAACTCTTTTTAATTTAAAAGAAAGAGGACTTACTGAATTAAATAAAGTAATTATTCTGAAAGATGAAAACATGGAGTTTGGGATAGTGGCAGATTCAATATCAGGCAACAAAACCATCGATTTACAAACATTAAGTTTACCTCCATTAACACTGAACACTATTGACAGTGAAAACATTAAAGGCATTACACCCGATGGACTTATTTTACTTAATGCAGCAAATTTACTTATTAGCAAACAAATTATATTAAAATAAAACAATCATAAATAATATTTTAACGGAGGATTTATAAATGAACACATTAAATAAACTTAGTACAAAAACAAAACTAAGATTTGGTTTCGGAATTATTATTACATCAATTGTAATCTTAATATTTGTTTCTTTTTTTAGTATAAGCAGAATTGATAGCTTACATGAAGAAATTATCGGTTTGAATAATATCACCAGAAATCTAACACAATTGCGTTCTGACGAAAACAGACTAAGGGGATTAACGTTGGAGTATTTATTAATTAATGATAAGATGAAAAGAGATACCATTTTACTTAAACTTGGTGAAAGAACAACAAAAATTGAAAATTTAATAATTACTTTAGATAGCTTATTAACAGATTTTCCTGAACAGAAATTGTTTTATAAAAAGATTTCAACAGATTTATTGCAATATAATATAAACAGAGCAAATACACTTAGCTTTGCTGATCAGGGTAAAATAGATGAAGCATTAAAATATATAAAAGCAGTACAAAATAATTTATATGAAGGAGCCAGATTAAATATTTTAGCATTAGAAAAACAATTAGATGATATTTCTGATAAACATGATGAAGAAAGTATAACATTGTCAAAAACAATAGACTATATAATTTTT
>CAZWRD010000173.1:0-5816 GCA_964636105.1 uncultured Bacteroides sp. | reverse complement strand
TTCGTGGTAAGGTTGCATTCTTAAATGTGATATTTTCGGACGAAGCTAAAGAGATACAGAAGGCATTGTTGGAAGAGATAAAAGTATTTCCAGAAATAGTTTTAGATGATTTTGATATCAATCATCGTCCTCATCTGACTGTTGCATACGGCAATAATCCTGAAAGTTTTGAAAAGATTTGGGAATATTTGCATGGTCAGTCAGTTCCAAAATATGATTTGAAATTAGATAATATAACTCTGTTAAAGAAGATTGGAAATGAATGGAAAATTTACAGGAGGTTTGATATTAAATGAAAATTGAAATTTTAGACAATACGAAGAAGAAGAATTTTTTTAATGAAGTTTCGTACTTGGGAGATTTTAAAGCGAATATTTTGTTGGTTTCATCTGGTAAGGAAACTCTTCGTGCGTATTCCGGACATTTGACCGTCGGAGAAATTTTAAAAATATGGAGAAGTTTTCCGATTGAGGGGTTGGGACTTTATTTTGGTAAGCAAATTATTGATAGACATGGACGAAAGGAAGCAAGATTAGGTTTAGATGCGTTGCATTTGATGAAAAATCAAATTACAAAAAATATTATTGAGATAAATGAAGAACAGGTGGCGAAGTGGTTTAGGGGAAATAATATTGAACTGACTCCAGAACAAAAAGAAAAATATAAAGATATGAAAGAGTTTATTGCCGTAAAATATAAAAATGATTTTGTTGGCACCGCTAAACTAACAAATCAGGGAATATTATTAAGTTTCTTACCGAAGGAAAGAAGAATACGAAATTAAGTGTGTTTTTTGTAGAAATATTTATACCACAAGGTATTATTATTTAGTAGAACTATTTATTACATATTTTTTGTAAAGCAAAAAGATTTATAAAGAAGCCCTTTGTGTTTTATTTAATGAAAAAAGAATTTGGTGTATTTTTAATTTTTAGTTTATTAGTTTTATCCTCGAGCTTTGCATCCGCTGGATGGTTTTCTGATGTTTTTGGAAAGATAACTGGAAATGCTGTTGCCTCTACTTGTGATAGTGGCACTGGAGTAAAGGGCGTGACGAATTGTAATCAATATAGCGTAGGTGGTGTGACGCTAAATACAGATGTGTGCGTATGTAGTGGCACGTGTGGAGAATGTATAGCTTGTGATGGTAGATCAACTGGGTTAACATATTGTTATAAAAGTGATCCGAGTTGTACTGCGGGATGTGTAGCTTCGTGTACTTCATTTAATTATTCTGGTTGGTCTGCTTGTACTAATGGACAAGAAACAAGAACTATTATGTCTCAATCTCCTTCCGGTTGTTCTGGTGGAAGTCCAGTTTTAAATCAAAGTTGTACTATTTCTACTCCTACAAATACCTGTACGGATTCAGACGGAGGATTAAATTATTGGGTTAAGGGAAAAGTAAATACTAGTTTTTATTATCCTAATCAAACATGGGGAATGGCTATCATTGATGATGTTTGTATAAATTCTACTTTTCTTCAAGAGCAAGCCTGTAATGCGGTAGATGGGTTGCATCAGCCAAATACTTATTTATGTCCAAATGGATGTTCTAATGGTGCTTGTGTAAATACTACAACTCCTGTTCAAAATGTAACTTGTACAGATAGCGATGGCGGATTGAATTATTATGTTAAGGGGAATATAACTGCAACAGGAGGTAGTTTTTCTGTCCCTTATCAAGATTATGATAAATGTGGTCCAATGTTTGGAGATGTTGTTCAACCAAATGTACTGAATGAACACTTTTGTATGACCGGTGGCCCGAACAATGAATTATATACTTGCCCAAATGGTTGTGTTGACGGCGCTTGCGTGAATGCGTCTGCTCCAGTTGAACCAACTCCTTCCTGTGGTGAGAATTATAAGATTAGAGCTACAAATTTTGCACTTGAAGATATGAATGATGCGGTAGATTTGGAGATATTTACAAATGAAGCATGGGCAACTCTTTGTTTTGAAAAAAGAGCTGGAGAGTCTTGTGATATAGGTAATGTTGAGATTTTAATTGGTTCCATAAATAGAACAGGTAAGACTGTCGAGTTGAGTGTAGAAACTCCCTCGATATTTGATTATAAACAGATCAGTGCCTATAATCAGTTTGTTAGTATAAATTCGTTAGAAATGGTTTTTAATAAAAATGAAGATGATTACGTTGTTGTTTCATATTGCGGAGGCTCTTGTGAGTCAGTTATTGATAAAATAAAAAATCCTACTGATATGATTATTGATGGCCAGAATTGGGTTCTAGATTGGAATAATTCTTATACAGAAAATAATGTAACTTCTTCCTATTCTTCTTGGAGTAGGTATGATGATTATAGTTCAAATTATGTTTGGGTTAATGTATTTGAATTTTCGGATGAAAGCGCAGTGCAAAGTGCATTGAATAAATCTTTAGAAAATGGTTTATGTCAGGTTTCGAGAATTTATAATGACGATGAAACTGATACATATAAGAATGTCTATGTATGTCAGAACATTTGGAGAATAGCAAGCCAAAATCAACAGATTTTACAAAATAATGGTGATAATTATCAGGATGATGTGGTTGTATTATGGTTCAATGATAATTTGTTTTTTAGTGTAGAATTTTCATCCAATAACTACAATACTTGTTATGACGAACAATCTTGCCAAGTAATGGAACAAGAAAACCAGAGAAGACAACAAGCTGATTTGATTGCGACTATTAGTAATTTAATTAATAATCAAAATGAATATACCTCGTTAGGTTATTTGGATTATAATTCAGAACAATTTGTTAAGTATTTTTTAGAGAGTTGTGGTTCAGAAGTTGAAGATTTAGGTTATGAAGGTGCTTGGTTTTGTAGAATGGAACCAGCTATATGTCCT
This sequence comes from uncultured Bacteroides sp., assembly GCA_964636105.1. Lineage (GTDB taxonomy): Bacteria > Bacteroidota > Bacteroidia > Bacteroidales > JACABE01 > JACABE01. The sequence continues at coordinate 2,957 of CAZWRD010000173.1, read as the reverse complement.
CCTCATGGGGAACAAAAACAAATTTGTGCAAGATGGAATCAAATTACTCAAAAGAATGAAAAAAGAGAGTCGGTTATGCAATGTAATCCGGGTATTTGTTCTGGTTGTATGATTCCTAGATGGTTTCAAGATGATTGGAGTAGTAAGTGTATTCCATATGGATTTAGATTCGAATATCAGAATGGTTGGAGTTATGAAATAACTCAAGAGAGTAGTCAAGATCAAATAATCGAGGGGAACACGGGGATTGTTTTAGATTATATAGACGCGACTCAGGCGGTTATTAGATTAGACTGGAATAATGCTACATATACTATGCAGGTTGGGAATACTGTCGTTCTTGATTTAACGGGATTAAATGAAGAGGAAATAATATCAGCTGAAATGACATTAGATGAAATACAATATTCAAGTCAAGAGGGCGTCGCAAGTAGTGTATTGGTAACATTTAATGTAGTCTCTAATCAACAAACACCTTCAACGCTAAATGCTTATTGTGATATTGATGGTCGGGTAAAACAACAAAAAACAGACGCATGGGGTGCTTGTCAGAATAATTATGAATGTGAAAGTAATCTTTGTAGCTATGGAGAGTGTGTAGGGTTAAAAGAGCTTGCAAATGAATTGCAAGGATTTAGGGGATTCTTAACACGAATGCTTTGCAGATTGTCTAATCCATTTAGTTCAGATGACTATAATAGTTGTTTAGCTGAAAATATTTAATTGTGTCAAATGGTCGATTATAAAATTAAACTGAAGAAAGTTTCTGTTTTAAAAATTTCTTATTTATCCTCACTGTTTGGATTATTGCAGGGTTTGGTTTCGGGTCTTGTCTTATTGATTTTTCTTCAGCTTTCAGTTCTTTCTTTGGGAATGAATGTGGGAATATCTGGAATGCTATTGCTTTGTTTTGTTGTGGTTCCAATTGTGTTAGTGATTTTATTTTTTATATTAGGACTTTTATTCGGGTGGTTTTTTAATTTATCTTTACGTTTGGTTAGGGGTTTGGATACGACTATGGAAGAGTTGGAGTGAGTGTTATATGTTTATAAATGAGAAATTTTTAGTATAAATATGACAGAAAAACAATATGGTGGAGCAAGTTCGTTTGGCTTTAAAAATAAGGGTATTGGAAATAAAGTTTCTAGTGGTGTGGTTGTAAAAACTTCGAAGGAAAAGAGGGTTGAAATAGACGAAGATTCTGATGAGGGAATTTCTAAGGACGTTTTAAAAAATTATATGAAGTCTGGAGAGATTTCGAAGAATGTTGATGCGTTTATTAGAACGATTGTTAAAAAAGATGTTTTATTGATGGAAATTGCTGAAAAAATCGAAGATAAAATTGTCGAGCTGGGTGGAAAGATCGCGTTTCCTACTAATTTATCAATAGATGAGAATGCGGCGCACTATACGCCTGTAATAGGAGATATAACGAAGGCTAGCGGGTTATTGAAGGTTGATTATGGTGTTGAGGTCGAAGGATTTATCGCTGATAGGGCTATTGCGTTCGATTTGACGGATGATAAGAGACATACTGAGATGATTAAGTTAAACGAATTTGCGCTAGAGAGTGCTTTGTCTAGATTGGAGATTGGATCTCCAGTTAAGGTTATTGGAAATACAATTTCTGAAATAGTTGAGGCACACAACGCAAGTCCTGATAGTCAGAATGGTCGATTTAAGGTAATTATAAATTTAGCTGGACATGGCCTAGATAAGGACGATATACATTCGGGGTTGACTGTTTCTAATTTAAAAAATGAAAATAATTTAGAGTTGAGAGACATGGCTATCGCTATTGAGCCGTTTTTGACAACTGGACGAGGAGAAATATACGAGGGAAAACCTTCTGAAATTTATGTTTTGAGCGAAGAAAAACTGCCGAGAGATAAAGATGCGAGAAATCTTTTGGAGTTTATTATTGAAAACTATAGAACTAAACCGTTCTGTAAAAGATGGTTGGTAAAAGCAGGATTGACGAAATTTAATTTCGCGCTTTCTCTTTTAATTAAGGAAGGAATTGTATATAATTTTCCGGTTCTAGTTGAGAAAGAAAAGAAGCCAGTTTCGCAGGCAGAACATACTGTAATTTTCGCAGATAAGGTTTATATTACGACTAAATAATTATTTCCAACGGCCGTTGATTATTGGAAGCATTTGTACTTTTCCGTTTCCATATATTGCAGCGTTACATCCCATAGCGGCACTTATTGATCCGGCCATGTAGTGTAGATTCTGTCTGGAGCTCGTTCCAACGACGTAAGAGTCTCTAAATTGCTCTGGTGCGTGTTTGTGCCCTATAATTGCTCTACCCATTGTTTCGTCAACTTTTTTTACCGATAGTCCTTTAGATCCATTTACACCAATGTGTCCGTGTGCAGATAACCTATATCCCTGAACACAAAGTCTATCGTCTAATCCTAAAAAGTGTACGTTGGATGGAATATTTCCGAACATTGCCAGTGCTTCTTTTAAATACATATCTGGACGGACATCGTTCTTTAATATTCTACCCGCTAAAGAATGGCAGACTTCTGAATTCCATAAGTCTTTTCTTTCATATATTCCGCTTTCTAGATATTTTGTTAAGAAATCGTCGTGGTTTGAGTGTACTACATAAACATCTCTATCTCCAGATATTCTTGCAATGTGTTGAAGTTCTTTTAGGGTTTTTCTTAGTTCTTCTTCTAGCGAAAGTTCGCCTCTTGCAAATTGTTGTGCTCTAAAAAGTGGCTTATCTATATTCCAGTGCGAGATGGAATTTCCTGTAAAAAAATCATGAAGAACTAATTTTTTAGGAGTCATTTTTCTAATCATTTCGTAGTTTGCTTGCATAGTGAGTGGATCATGCTCTCCCCAGTGAATATCTCCAAGCACAAGAGCATCAACTCCAACTTTAACCGGTTTTTTATGTCCGTCGAATTGTTCTCCCATGTGTACAAATTTTCCGTCTTGTG
>CAZWRD010000172.1:0-5826 GCA_964636105.1 uncultured Bacteroides sp. | reverse complement strand
AATACTTTTTACCCCAAACGTAAGGATATTGTAAGCAAACAATTGATATTGGCAGATAATAAAAAGGATGTGTATGCGTTATTTCTGAACGATGGTTTGTATTCCATTCAGCAAATAGACTTAATAAGCGGCAAACTAAAAGGCAGTGAAATTAAAATTAATCAGCCATTTGTAGAAAAAATGAATGTTTACAATAATCAGATTTACTTTATTTACAAACCAAACAAAGAGGATGCCCGAAAAAGGCTTTACAGAATGAAGAAATAAAAAAACAAACAAAATCAAATATGTCAATTTTATGAAAAAACCACTTTTATTACTTAGCATTTTATTTATTTTGGTATCTTGCAATAAACCAAATGATATAAAGGATTTTAACGAGAAACTGATTGAGATTGTAAAATACAATTCACTTTATTCCGATTCTTTGAATTGGCTTGTAATAGAAAAAGAGATTGATTCCATTTCCAACTTAATGCAAAACGTTGATAAATATTCTGCTTCAGCAAATTACATTATCAGCAAATTAAGAGCTGCGGGCGATAATCATAGTCTTTACACTTCAAAAGAACTAATAAAAACAATTACTAAGCAAAATATGGTTTCGGAACAACCAATAGCAAAACACTTAGACAATAATATTGCTTATATAAAAGTTCCAGCATTTGCCTCAATCAATGATAGTATTTGTAATGATTTTGCTACTAAAATTCAATTACTTATTAAATCTTTGGACTCAAATTCTATCAATGGCTGGATTGTTGACTTAAGAGATAATGGTGGTGGAAATATGTATCCAATGATTGCAGGACTCGGACCTCTGACTGGTGAGGGTGTTTTAGGATATTTCATCATTAAAAAAGGAATTAAAAGATCATGGTCTTATCGAAATGGGATTTCAACTGATAGTCTTACAGAAATTTTGATTAAAAAAAACGGGAGACATAAATCGATATCAATTTATAGTAACATAGCAGGTATGCCACAAGTTGAACATCCCTATACTATTAAAAACAAAAATGCTAAAATCGCAGTTTTAATAAACAATCATACAGCAAGTGCTGGTGAAATGACATGCATTTCATTTATAGGCAAACCCAACACAAAACTATTTGGAGAAGCTTCTGGCGGATATACAACAGCTAACACAACTTTTATGTTGCCTGACAGTTCTTACATTCATTTAGCAGCAAGTTTTACTGCCGACCGAAATATGAAAGAATTCCATGGCAAAATAATTCCTGACGTAATCATAAATGATAAATTTTATTATGAAGATAGGAGCCTAAATAAGGCTATTAATTGGTTAAAGGAAAGCAAATAAACCGCTATATTAATGATTCATTTTATTTAATACAATAAGGATACCCGCAAGAAACTTTACAGAATGAAAAAATAAAAAAAACCGTTGGTTTTTTTACTTCCAACGGGTTTTTATTTTTGATTGCAAAAAATAATTAAGACTGCTTCACTTATTTTAATGACATTTATCCTCTTTCATAAATGGATATTTAAAATCGGTGGGTGGCAGCAGTGTTTCTTTGATGGTTCGCGGATTGGTCCAACGTACCAGATTCAGATGACTTCCCGATTTATCATTAGTGCCCGACGCTCTCGAACCTCCGAATGGCTGTTGGCCAACTACTGCTCCTGATGGTTTGTCGTTGAAATAAAAATTACCAGCTGCGTACTTCAATATTCCGCAAGCTACATTTAATGCTTCTCTGTCAGCCGAAAAAACAGATCCGGTTAAGGCATAAGGCGAGGTTTGGTCGCAGATATGGAGTGTTTTTTCAAAATCTTCGTCTTTATAAACATAAATGGTCATAATAGGTCCGAAAATTTCTTCTTCCATTGTAATAAAATGAGGATTTTCGGTTAAGATAATGGTAGGATCTACAAAATAGCCCTTGGTTTTATCGCCTTTGCCACCATAAATAATTTTGGCATCAGATGCTTTGTTGGCTTTGTCGATATAGCTCATGCAATTGTCGAAACTGGCTTCGTCTATTACGGCATTTACAAAATTGCTGAACACCCTTACATCGCCCACTGTAATTTCCGACATCATTACTCCTATTTTTTCGTTGATGCTTTCCCACAATGATTGGGGAATATATGCACGTGAAGCTGCCGAACATTTTTGTCCCTGATATTCAAAAGCACCACGCACAATAGCCGTTGCTACTTCCTGCGGACGTGCCGATGGATGCACAAAAATAAAATCTTTGCCTCCGGTTTCGCCTATGAGCTTGGGATACGATTTGTAATTATCAATATTTTGGCTTACGCCTTTCCATAATTGATTGAATGTAGAACTGCTTCCGGTGAAATGTAAGCCTGCCAAATCTTTATGTTTTAATACAATATTTCCGATAAGGCTGCCTTGTCCTGGAATAAAATTAAGTACACCATCGGGTAAGCCAGCTTCTTTAAATATCTTCATTAAGATATAATTAGACAATAAAGAAGTGGTTGCAGGTTTCCAAACTACGGTATTTCCCATCAAAATAGGAGCTAAATTAAGATTGGAAGCAATGGCAGTAAAATTAAATGGAGTTACTGAAAAAATAAAACCTTCGAGTGGACGGTATTCTATTCTGTTTACGATACCTTGCTCAGAATGTGGCTGTTCGTTATAGATTTCGGAAATATAATGCGCATTGAAACGGAGAAAATCAACGGTTTCGCAAGCTGCATCTATTTCGGCCTGAAAAGCATTTTTGCCTTGCCCTAGCATGGTAGCTGCATTAAGCAGATGACGGTATTTTTTGCTGATTAGTTCAGCCATTTTCAATGAAATAGACAAACGTTCGACCCACGAAGTAGCTTCCCATTTTTTGTGAGCTTCCAATGAAGCTTCAATAGCCATTTGCACTTCTTTTTCGCCGGCTTTGTGATAAACAGCCAATACATGCTGATGATCGTGAGGCATTGTTACTTTTCCGGTATTTCCGGTTCTGATTTCTTTGCCATTAATAATTAATGGAATATCCATTACTTCGGAGCTTAATTTTTCGAGCTCTGCAACCAGCAATTTCCTATCGCCGCTACCCGGCACATAATTCTTAACGGGTTCATTTTTGGGTTGTTCAAAGTTAAATATCGCGTTGTTCATTGTTTACTTTATTATTATTAGATTTTTGATGATAATAACAAAAAAGCAAGGTTTTGGTTTTTCAAAGCATTTTATTTATTTTGTTATTAATAAAAACAATAAATCGAAAGGTATAATTTTTAAAACCCACCAAATAAACAGTAAAAAACATGAAAAAATAATTGAACTAAAAATAGCGGAAAATTCCAAATCAGAATATAAAAATCATATTATGTTCTGTTTAAACAAATTATAATAATGGTAAATCTAACGTTTAAATGGAGATTTATCAGAAGAAGATTTGATAGATTTAAAAGAAAAAATAACTCCTAAGACAAGCGTAACTAAAGAAAAGATTGCTAAACCAGAATAATCTTTAAGCATTAAGAAAAAATCATAAGCACCATGAAAAACAGTAGCTATAAGCAAAGCATTAATTAAAAGCAAAAAAGAATTAGATACAGAAAACCTTGCTTTGCCAACATAATAACCCATCAAAACTGCAAAAGCAGCATGAGCAGGAATAGCAGTAAACATCCTAAGCCAAGCAACCGATTCGCCACCATTAAATACATACATCACATTTTCAGCAGCTGCAAATCCCATCGAAATCATAACTGCATAAACAATTCCATCAAAAGGTTCATTAAAATTTTTATTTTTAAAAATAAAAAGCCTCAAAAACAAAAATTTACTAAATTCTTCGCTAAAGCCAACACCAACAAAAGCATACAGAGCAACAGATTGAAAATCGGTACTTATAAAAAAATCTATACTTCCAGCAATCATTTCGAGTATTAATGCAGGAATAATACTTAAAACACCCATAAAAAAACTACGAAGCAATAAACCCAATGGTTCTTTCTCATATTTATCTCTAAAATAAATATAAATAATAACAGACAAAACCGGAGCTAAAGCCATTGCAATTAATTTAAGCATACTCAAATTATAAAAATTATGGAATAATTCTAATTAATGATTTCACTTACTTCATTGGTCGAAAGCTTATTAAAAGCTTTTTCTGAAGCAAGTTGTTCGGCTGCTTTTATTGAATAATCCTGTCCGCGTGTAATCGGATTTCCATCAATAATTAATTCAACCAGATATTGTTTGTTATAACCATTGCCAATTACATCAACCACATTGTAGCCTATAGAACGCTTTTCTTTCTGAGCCCAATCTATCAGTTTACTTTTGTAATTCCATGGTTTATGTTCAATTTCATCAATATCAATATGAACCTGTATAATACGTTTGATAATAATTTTTTGGGTAAAATTAAATCCTTTATCCAAATAAATAGCACCAATCAATGCCTCAAATGTATCACCCTCAATAGAACGATACAAGTTATTTGATTCTTTATCTCGCTGAATTAACTTACTTAAACCCATTTTCTGAGACAATTTATTCAGATTGGCTCTACTTACCAGCTTCGAGCGCATTTCGGTAAGAAATCCTTCATCGTTAAAAGGATATTTTTTGAAAAGGAAATCAGCAACAACGGTACTTAAAATTGTATCGCCCAAATATTCAAGTCTTTCATTACTCACTTTGATACCTTTGCGTGTATCCTGCGAAGCAGACTTGTGTAAAAATGCAAGCTTATAAACAGAAATATTCTCGGGATAGAACCCGAGAATATTTTTTATAGATTGGAACAAAAATTTGTCCTCAGAAAAATACGCTTTAATTATCGGTAAAAAAATCAAAATTTTAGCGATTGAATTTTTTAAAGATAAGAGAAACATTATGACCACCAAAACCAAAAGTATTGCTCAAAGCAACGTTTACAGTACGTTTAACAGCAGTGTTAAAAGTAAAGTTTAATTTTGGATCAATTTCAGGATCATCAGTAAAATGATTAATGGTAGGAGGTATAATATCATTTTGAACAGCCAAAACTGCAGAAATAGCTTCAACAGCACCAGCAGCACCCAAAAGATGACCAGTCATTGATTTGGTTGAATTGATATTAATATTGTAGGCATGTTCTCCGAACAATCTTCCAATAGCCAAAGGTTCAACAATATCACCTAGTGGTGTAGAAGTACCATGCGTGTTGATATGATCAACATCCTCTGGTTTTAATCCAGCATCTTCCAATGCAGTTTTCATCGACATATAAGCACCACGTCCTTCGGGATGAGGAGCTGTCATATGATAAGCATCAGCTGATAATCCAGCACCTACAACTTCACAATAAATTTTAGCACCTCTTGCCAAAGCATGTTCTAATTCTTCAAAAATCAAAGCAGCACCACCTTCACCCAAAACAAAACCATCACGATCTTTATCAAAAGGACGTGAAGCAGTTTTAGGATCATCATTGCGGGTCGATAGTGCTTGCATTGCATTAAAACCACCTACACCGGGTTGTGAACAAGCAGCTTCAGAACCACCGCAAACAAATAAATCAGCTTTGCCCAAACGAATATAGTTTAAGGCATCAGCCAATGCATTTGCAGAAGAAGCGCATGCAGAAACCGTTGCAAAATTTGGTCCTCTAAAACCATTTATGATAGAAATATGACCAGCTGTGATATCGGCTATCATTTTAGGAATGAAAAAAGGATTATACCTGGGTGTTCCATCACCTTTGGCAAAATCACTTACTTCATTATAAAATGTAATTAAACCACCAATACCTGATGCCCAAACAACACCAGCGCGATCAAGATCGATTTTTTCAATGTCTATTCCTGAATCTTTAATTGCTTCATTGG
>CAZWRD010000171.1:0-5856 GCA_964636105.1 uncultured Bacteroides sp. | reverse complement strand
ACGGGGCGGGTGAGGGAGTCCTTTGAGGCGTGGGTGTGGCAGTGGAATTCAAGGGTAATCATGACATTTGTTCTTGACAAAGGGTTTTAAAAGAGTATATACTAACCTTATTAGAAAGAATAGGTGGTAAATACAGTGGGCATATTTTTTGAAACAACAGACAAGATCAATAATATTTTAAGTTATGCTTGCACCTTCTTGATGGGGCTTGCGATATTTTTTAACGTTACAAAATATTTGTTCAAATCTATTAAGGGGCGTGGATGGTTGCAAGGTTCGTTGTTGACGTTTATCTTAATTGGTGAATACGTATTGGGTATAGGAGTCGCACTAGGGCTTGCACTACAAATCCCCAAGTTAATCCCACTCGTCACTTTTGCATCTGTTGTATGGGGCGAAATTTACATCGTCAGTCTTTTCTATTTCCAAAGAAGAAAACATTCCAGGGGACCTAGTGTATATTCCGTGTTACTTAATCTTGTTATATTGAATGCGGGATGGTTTGCTGACCGTTGGTTAGGGATGTTATTCTTCTCTGCCCCGCTCCTTTTCATCTTTAATTATTTTCTACAAAAAATTGCATTGGTGACAGTACCCGCCTCGAACCCTGACGACAAGAAAGAGAGACGGCAAAGGCGGAATGTTTTTCTTTCTTACGTGTTTGGACTACAAATGCCGCTTTGGAATGTAAACGGGGTCAACGTACACGAGATTGAAAAACGAGTGGACGGATCACCTTTCCCTAACCTTGCTGCCTTTCCCGGAATTATTAAGACGTATTCGCATCAAGTAGTTGGCATTGCAAATGGAATCAGTTTTCGTGTAGAAGGACCAGGAGTGATATTTACCTCAAAAGGCGATCAGCCTTTTGAGGTAATTGATCTGCGAACTCAAAACCGTAGTTCCACTATTCGAGCATTTTCAAAAGAAGGCATTCCATTTATCGCAAACGTTAGCATCACTTTCAAGATTGACTGCGATGAATGGAGCCCGTCCGTATTCCATGACCTTAGTCGTTCAAATCTAATATTCGCCAATAAAGGCAGGGAACTAGATCGAAATCTGGACGGATTATTTCCTTATTCAAGTGTAAGAATAAAAGCCGCGCTATATTTCCGCAGCAAAACGTCTGAACCAAACGGAGAGATCGAGCGCTGGGACGATCATGTACTAGCCATTGCAGAAGAAGCCGCGCGCGAAATTTTGGCAGAACATCCACTGATCGAATTGTGGAATTTGGAAAGCCCGAACGTTAATGCGTTGGATGAAATTGCAAGGCAAATGAAAATGCATATTGAAAATTCTCTGCGGGCAAGAGGAATACTAGTGATTTCGGCTAAGACATCTCCTGATTTCTCTGACAAGAAAGAATTCGCGGAAAAAGACCGTGATGTAAAAGAAAAAGTTATCAAACAACAGATTGCAACATGGAGTGTGGAACGCGAACGTGAACGAAAAATTTCACAAACCGATACAGAAATCACAGCAGAACGGATCGAGCAGGAAGCACGTGTGTACGCACACTCTGCGCTATTGACTGCCATCGCAGATGGTTTGCAATTTGCTCGAGCACGCGACCCCAACATGGTGCGGTACATTATTGCCCTGCGTTACGTCGGCGCGCTGGAAAGTATGGTTGACCAACAGCCATATGACTCAAATGATGAAGAACAACAAAATGCGCGCTTAAATATTCATAAAACAAAAAGACATCTGTTGTCCCATACCCCTAGGGAGTAAAGCATCATGGACACATTGGAATCCAGCAAGTGGCAAAATGCATACACAGAGAATAAAGGCTTCGACGACTCTCTTAAACGAACAGGGGCATTATTAATTCCCACACTTGTAGCACTGATCATTCCTTTTTTTTATGTGATCTATTATGTATTTAGGCTATTGAACGAGATATCCACAGAAAAAATATCATCATCCGCACAAGTGGTCATATATCTCAGCCCAGGTATTATTCTTGCGCTATTGATATTCGTGTTCTTCTTTTTATCACTAACCCTCATTCTTAGGAGTGCAGGGGCATTCTTGAAGGAGTTTTATAATCTACCAGACTCCATCAACATCAAGAGTTTGGTGGGACTGCGCGTTTTTGGACGGATGCCAACCCCACCTCCTCTCTCACAGATTGTCAAGTTCCCATCTATTAACGTAAAAAATGGAAATGTAGAACCAGTTGAAAACTGGCATACGCTTATCGGCGGTCCTGCAAAACTGCAGATCGACCCCGGTAACGCAGTATATCTGGAGCGTGGTGATCAATTTTCGCGGGTTGTGGGACAAGGTACAACATTTTTAGATCTGCATGAACGCATCAAAGCTGTGGTTCATCTAGGTCCACAAAGCCGGATATTTGAAGTAAGTGCCTGGACAAAAGATGGCATCCGAATCGACCTTCAAGCAAAGGGCGAATATTTTCTCGGTTCGCCTGAAAGGAATACGCAAAACGAAAGCATGTTGATTCCCTTTGACGCAGAGGCAGTCCGCAAAGCAGTGGAACAAACGCTTATGAGTGGTAAGGAAGGTCACGAATGGATCGAGGGTGCAATTGGAAAGACAAAGGGCATATTGAGCAATTTCATCACCAACAGGCATCTTGAAGAAATATTCAAGGAAGATATGCGGCTGTTCACAAAGGCAACGATGGAAACCTTGCTGATGAATATCAACCAAAGCCTAGAAAATTCGGGCGTTCACCTCTCACATTTTCAGATCACAGACGCGAATACTCACAAAGAAATCACAAATCAACGATTGGAGTCCTGGGAAACTGACTACAAAAGTCATGAAATAATTATAGAAAGCAAAGGAAAGGCACATCAAATTCGTGAACGCGAAAAAGCCCGAGCCGAAATGCAACGCAACCTGATCTATACCCTTGCCAATGGATTGGAACGCATTGATCTGGAAAATTTCTCTGAACCACTTTTATTATCCATAACTGCTTTACTTGATCAAAGTATGAGTGACCCACAGATACGCGCAGCGCTGGCAACAGAAGCATTGGAAACGCTGGAAAAAACTCAACAAGTAATCAAGTTCAATTTTCAAACACCAGGTGATGAAAAATGAAAGAAGAAATAGATACAATTTTACGTCACTTAGATGAATACGATGAGGAAATTCTCACCTTGAGAGATTCGATTTTGAAACTGAGTGTTTCACAAGCAGAATCACTTGACTATAAATTTCAATATCTGCACGATTTGAGAAAGCAAGTCAATACAAAAAATCATGATTTTATTGGGTATTACGATTTATTTCTAAGCTGCATCTGTTACGAAAAAGGGGAGTATTCCCAAGTCCTTGACTATTTAGAAGGATCTGTTCTTCAACTATGGGGGTCTTCAATCAACAAATCGCTTGCTCATTGGTTGCTAGGCTTAGCCTATTCACAAGTAAACGAATATCCCAAAGCCCGAGGGGAGTTACAAAACGCGCTAGACATATTAAGTATAAATACGCGCGTAAGCACTCTGCAAATACAAACACAAAATCGACGAAACTTAGTAATTCGAGAAAAGATAAGCAATGTGCTTATAAGCCTGCAAACAAGTGAACAAAACCAGCATAAAATATTCTCAGAAATTATTAGTAAACTGCAAATCCCCCAAGAAAAACATGCCAATATTTGGCAAGAATGGCAAGATTCAATTTGCAGCATGGATCCAGATCCAGCTCACATATCCGAACAAATTATACGATTAACGAATTTTATAAAGTCTGAAAATTTAAATCATTCCACCGAAATCCCCTACATTAATATTTTTCTCTCTCATTGTTACAATTTAGATTTTTTTTCTGGGAACAAGCAATCAATGACTTTAGCAATTAACCACGCAATTTCTGCAATTAATGGATTTAGTGGCGACGAATTTAATCAAGCCATTGCTCATTGGTATACCGCCCTACTTTTTTATGTCAACGAATCAAAAGCAGAAGACTGCCGAATACATCTGGAAAAAGCAAACGAATTGCTTGAAATCAATCTTACGCAAACAAAAAATAAAAAAATAGATTTATCTAATCATATCAAAAACACAAAGAACGATCTGGAAATATGGATAAATAAATTTAAACGTACGCCCCACTATGTTGCACCTGCGGCAACTCAGTCTGATAAAGAAAAATCAAGCTTCTGGAGTAACAAAAGGGGAAATAAAAACCAAGATGAAACTGCATCTATTCCGAAGTTAACCGACGGCAGGCTAATCACAAAAAATAAGCAGACTATAAAAACCTCACTGCAATCGCCATCTGAAAATAAATCTAATATCCGGCACATTATCGTTCCTGTTGACGTTAGCGCGTTGGAAGACCAGCAACCCAACGCAACACCTTTAAATCACGAATTATTTGATAAGTTGAAGATTTATAATCACTTGGATACCACCCCACCCAAAAGCACCTCATCCTCTCCAAAAACGCCCGTAGAAAAACATATTGTTATTCCTAGTTTTTCAATTTACGGTCATGTGTCTGCTGGTCCAAGCGGGGAAGCTCTGCTTAGTAATTCAGAAATATTGGGGCTGTCTTCTGAAATCTATGAGGATATGAGAGTAAAAATTGAAGGGCGGGAATATGAAGTTAAATCTATTAACTCCCCCATCCCTACCTTCTTAAAAAGCAAGGCATACGGCTGGTTTAGGGTGATAGGAGAAAGCATGAACAGAGCATCACCTCACCCGATCTTGCCCAATGATTACGTATTATTCTGCGAAAATCATAATTTCGAATCGTGTATTCGAAAAATCGTGATTGCGCGGGTCGCAGATTTAGAAGGATATCCGCCCCGCACAATGGTAAAGCGCCTCATAAAAATGAGTGGTCAAACCGCATACTCGGAGGACGGGTATGCACCTGAATTACATAGATACATGCTCCACTCCGAGTCGTCGTTAGAACGCGATCCGGTAAGCGGCATAAGTTTCAAAAAGGACATTGAGATCGAACGCGAGTATCAGATTGCAGGTGAGGTCATTGTCATTGCCAAGCCATTGTAAAAAACACCTTCCGCCCAAAGAATGACAAAAGATTAGTGATCAAAAACCACTGGCGAGAACATTTCCGGGTTTGAGAGAATGTAGTGTTGCAAACTCAGTCTTTGATTTCAAGATTCCATATCTATAACGATTGAGTATGGATACGACCTCGACGTGCTCTTCAATCAAAAAGTCAAATTGGATGACCACGGTTTGCCCTGGCTCCAGCCATTCTTGACGCCATGTACGGTCCCCCAATGATTCAAAGTTCAGCCTTCTTCCAGAAGGGATAAAAAGATCTTTATCTTCTCCACGTCGTATATCATCATCCTTTGCTTCATCTATTATTTTTCTTTCCATCATAGATTGAATTTTCCGGGAGATAGGGAATACCTGTTCAATGTAAATTTCCCCAGTAATATCATCAATCTTATTTTTCCCTTCGTTGGTTAAGGTAACAAACGCACTTAAATAGATCAAATCTGCATCAGACATCTCAACTTTGTAACAGTCAACTTGATGTTGAATTTTTGGATAAGGATGTTCTTCCCGACTTTTTATAAAACGTTCGTACGTCCAAAAACCAGCAACAATAATGGCTCCCGTCTCAACAAAAGAACGCAGTATATCCACTATCGTTTTTGATTCATCAAGAAGTGTGACTTTTGCAGTATCTGCAAAAGTCAGCCCATAATATAACCCGAAATAAAAGTAGGCAATTACAGATACAACTATTATTGTCCCAACAAAAATTCTTCGCATAGGAATAGTATATACTTTCCTAATTAATATTGTCAAGCTTAATTCCCCAAACCATAACAAACTCGATACCAATTCCCCAATTCGCTGATTCTGCTTTAAA
>CAZWRD010000170.1:0-5941 GCA_964636105.1 uncultured Bacteroides sp. | reverse complement strand
ATATCAATCAATGGGATTATATAAAAATGCAGTTGATTATTTTCAAAAATCTTTATACATTGCAATTTCATTAGATGCATCGGTTGAAACAGCTATACAGCAAGTAAATCTGGGGATTACTTATAATTTTCTTAAAAATTACCAAAATGCATTAACAAATCTGGAAAAAGCATTACCGGTTTTCACTAATGCAAAATCCCTTACTTATCTGATATCTACTTATGAAGCTATGATTACGGCTAACAATGGCTTAAAAAGGTTTGAGAATTCGGTAGTTTATTATGAAAAATATATACAACTAAAAGATTCATTATATAAAAGTGAGCTTAATACAGCTTTGGATTCCTTAAAAGTAAAATTCAATACCGAGCAAACCCAACAGGAAAATACTTTGCTTGCCCAAAAAAGTGAAATTCAGGAAAAAACCATTTCTATGCAACGGAATATGATGATTTCGTTTGTAATTATTGCAGTTTTGCTTATTGGTTTTGTCGTAATGATTTTCAGAAACCGTCAGAAAATCAGATTAGCCAATAAATTATTAGAAAATAAAAATAATGAAATTACAGAGAAAGCTGAAGAATTGAAACTTTCCAATCAAAAGCTTATTGAATTGTCCCAATTTAAAGATTCTTTACAGTCTTTTCTGGTTCACGATCTTAAAAATCCATTGAATAAATTATTAAGTATAAACAGCAGAGAATCCATTGAAGAAAATGCGGAAGGGATAAAACAAACAGCTATGCAGATGCTCACAATTGTTTCAAATTTGTTGGATATCAATAAATATGAAGAAAAGATGATGAAACTAGCTATTCAAAACAAATCATTATCTCTGATTATAAATGAAGCATATAAACAAACCCGCTATCTTGCTCAGCAAAAGAGTGTTCAGATGCAAATTGAATACAACTCAGATTTTATTGTAAAAGCAGATACTGAAATTATAAGTCGTGTCTTTGTTAATTTGTTTACCAATGCAATTAAATTTTCGCCTATTGCTGGAAAAATTAGTATTGCTGCTGAACTTCACGATCAGAATAAGCTTAAAATAACCGTTAAGGATGAAGGTGAAGGTATCTCAAACGAATTCCAAGCTTATGTTTTTGATCAATACAGTCAGGCTAAGGTTCGTCATTTGGGTTTAGCGGGTTCAACGGGTATAGGGCTTACATTCTGCCGGATGGCAGTTGAATCTCATGGTGGAGTAATAGGTGTATATTCCAACGTTGGACAAGGATCTTCATTTTGGTTAACATTACCACTTACAGCCAAATTGGATTGTCTTCCTGATGATTTAGCTATTTTTGATGACATTTTAATTTACAATTCCAAAATTGACTTTGATTCAGATGAAATAATCTATCTTCAAAAATTCTGTAATATCCTGAAAAACAATTCTATTTATCAGATTTCTGATGTAAAGGAAACATTGAATACCATTAATAGAAGAACTGATAATATTATGAAATGGAAATGTATGGTTTTTAAAGCCCTGTCGGAGTGTAATGAAGTAAAATATTTTGAACTGCTAAATTTAGTTTAATATGAATCAAATAAAGATACTGATAGTGGATGATGCTGTTGAAAATATACAGACTTTGACCGCATATTTAGAACAGCTTCAACCTGAATATAGGTTGTATCAGGCTACTCAGGGGCATATAGCTTTTGAAATTGCTAAAAACATGAAGGTTGATTTGATAATTTCTGATTGGGAAATGCCAGGAATGTCAGGGATCGAATTATTAAAAGTATTGAAAGAAGATGCACAAACTGCTCATATTCCTGTAATTATAGTAACTGGGGTAATGCTTTCTAACTCAGATCTTGATGAAGCCCTTACAGCGGGTGCTTATGATTATCTGCGGAAGCCTGTAGATCCGGTTGAGCTTGCTGCTCGTACAAATTCTGCTATTTGCTTTGTTGCTATGCATTTAAAAGAGTTGGAAGCAAAAAATCTTGAACTTACCGAAAAATCAATGTTACTTACTCGTAACAATCAGTTTAATATAGATGTTTCAAAAAGACTGAAACAGCTTGAAAATATGATTGATGACAATTTGGAAGCCAAACTGCTAATACAGGAATTGCTGAATAATATTGATCAAAAAACCAGAGAAGACAATTGGGGTAATTTTGAGGTAGCTTTCCAGAATGTTCATCCCGAATTCAGTAGGAATATAACTCAAAAGTTTCCTGTACTCACACCCGGCGATCTCAGGCATTGTATTTTAATCAGATTGGGTATGAGTAATAAGGATATGGCTTCGGTGCTATACCAAAGTCCCGACAGCATAAAGGTTAACCGTAGTAGAATTCGTAAGAAGTTGGGTATCAATAATGATATTAACCTGCAATCTTTTTTAACCATGTTATAATAAATATAATTAGTTAAATTATTATCAAATTGTCTGTTACATTTTTGTAATGTAAGAGGCAGTTTTTTTTGTTAATTGCTAACCTTTTGCTAACCTCTTTCAGTTTCAATTTGGTTAAAGCAGTATTAATTTTGCATTTAATAAATAATTAGTAATAAATCATTTTCTAATTAAAATAAGTGCAATATGAAAAAAATATTTACAATTTTAATTTTAATTTTTGTCATTGGTTTGACAAGTGTAATGGGATTACCAGTCATTACCACTTTTTCTCCTGAATCAGGTGCCATTGGCAGCAGTGTAACCATCACCGGTACAGGTTTTAATACCACTACATCACAGAATATTGTTTTCTTTGGTGCTACAAAAGCAGTAATTACAGCGGCTACTTCTACCAGTTTAACCGTTACAGTTCCATTAGGTGCTACTTATCAGTATCTGTCGGTTACCAATCTGGCTACTAATCTAACGGCTTACTCAGCCAAACCCTTTATTGTTACTTTGGATGGTAGCATTACCTTTACAGGCAAAGTTGATTTCGGAACAGGCAATTATCCTATATCAGTAAGTATATGCGATATGGATGGCGATAGCAAGCCTGATTTGGTTACTTCTAATTGGGATGGTACTGACAACAGCTTATCGGTATTGCGTAACACCTCTACCTCGGGCACAGTAAACTTTGCGGCAAAGCTTGAATTAGCAACAGGTGGAAACCCTTATCCATTAGTTATTGGGGATATAGATGGCGATGGCAAACCTGATTTGGCTGTGACTAGTGGTGCGGATGATTTCGTATCGGTATTTCGCAACACCTCTACCCCGGGCAATTTAAGCTTTGCTGCCAGGATTGATTTAGTAACAGGCCGTTTCCCATCATCGTTATGTTTAGGCGATATAGATGGCGATGGTAAACCTGATTTGGCGACAACTATTTTTAACGACAACATCGTTTCGGTATTTCGTAACACCTCAACCTCGGGCTCAGTGAGCTTTGCAGCTAAAGCTGATTTCGCAACAGGGGAAAATCCTTTTTCTGTTTGTATAGGCGATATAGATGGCAACGGTAAACCTGATTTGGCTTTGGCTAATATGAGCGGCAACAGCGTATCGGTATTACGAAACACCTCCACCTCAGGTTCTGTAAACTTTGCAGCCAAGTCTGATTTCGCAACGGGTTCAGAGCCTTCTTCTGTAAGCATAGGTGATATTGATGGCGATGGCAAACCTGATTTGGCTGTTGCTAATGCTGCTAGCAATAACGTGTCGGTATTACGCAATACCTCCACCTCTGGCACAGTGAATTTTGCAACAAAAGCTGATTTCGCAACAGGCACATATCCTCAGTCAGTAAGTATTGGAGATATTAATGGTGATGGCAAACCTGATTTGGCTGTGGCTAATATGAACGGCAACAACTTATCTGTATTGCGCAACACCTCCTATTCAGGCACAGTGAACTTTGCAGCTAAGGCTGATTTCGAAACCGGCACAATGCCTAGTTCAGTGAGTATCGGTGATATTGATGGCGATGGCAAACCTGATTTGGCTGTGGCTAATGCTGGCAGTAATAACGTATCGGTAATCAGGCAAATAATTCCACCACCCACTATTACTTCCTTTACTCCCACGTCGGCAACTATAGGCGCAACCATAACCCTCACCGGAACCAATTTCACCGGAGCAACAGCCGTGCGTTTTGGCGGCACAGCAGCTACATCGTTTTCGGTAGTTAGTGCAACAAGCATCACAGCGGTAGTGGCAAGCGGCACAACGGGAACCATTTCTGTTACCACTCCCTGGGGTACTGGAACATCGGCAGCTACATTTACTTATATTCCTTGTACATCTCCTTCTATAGGCAGTCAATCCACAGCAACTCAAACGAAATGCTTAAATGGCACATTCTCCAATATTTCAGTTACTGCAACAGGAACAGGCTTAAGCTATCAATGGTATAGTAATGTCAGTAATAGCAATAGTGGAGGTAATTCCCTGGGTTCATTAAATGGTGCACAAACAAATACATATACTCCTCAGGCAACAACAGCAGGCACATTATTTTATTATTGTATAGTTACTGGCGCATGTGGATCAGCAACAACTTCAGTTTCTGGAGCGTTTTTAGTTTATTCTGCTTTTACTGCTGGCGCAATACAAACATCTGGAGAAACCATTTGTTATAACGGAAACCCTGCAGAAATTGGAAGTACAACAGCAGCCAGTGGTGGAAATGAAACCATCACTTATCAATGGCAGAGTTCCACAGATGCAGCCTTTACTTCACCTACAGACCTAAGTTCAAATACTGCAACTTATGATCCTCCAACAGGACTGACTATTACCACCTGGTATCGTCGTCAGGCAAAAGATGGAGTTTGCAATACGAGCTGGAATACATCAGCAGAAGTATGGAAAGTAACTGTTTACAATAATTTCACTGCCGGTGCAATTGCCAACACAGGAGAAACCATTTGTTATAACGGAAATCCGGCAGAAATAGGCAGTACAACTGTTGCAAGTGGTGGTAATGAAGCCATCACTTATCAATGGCAAAGTAGTACCGATGCCGGGTTTACCTCACCTACAGACATAAGTTCAAATACAGCAACTTATGATCCACTATCAGGATTAACCGTTACAACCTGGTATCGCCGTCAGGCAAAAGATGGAGTTTGCAATACGAGCTGGAATACATCAGCAGAAGTATGGAAAGTAACAGTTTACAATAATTTCACTGCTGGTGTTATTGACAATACTGGTGAAACCATCTGTTTTAATGGCAACCCTGCTGAAATAGGCAGTACAACTGTTGCAAGCGGAGGCGATGAAAATATCAGCTATCAATGGCAGAGTTCCACAGATGCAGCCTTTACATCACCCACAACAATTAGTAGCAATACTACAACTTATGATCCACCAACAGGATTAACAATAACTACATGGTATCGCCGTCAGGCAAAGGATGGTGTTTGTAATTTAACGTATACATCCACAGCAGAAGTATGGAAAGTTACCGTCCGTCCTGAATTTACAAGCGGAGTAATAGCATCAGCAGGAGAAACCGTTTTTTATGATGGAAATCCTGCACTGATAGGAAATTTAACTTCTTCAAGTGGAGGCAATGAAGTAATCTCTTATAAATGGCAAAAAAGCATAATCAGTTCTTCTTCCGGATTTATAGATATTCCCGGAGCAATTGCTTCAACGTATGATCAGGATACAATTACCATAACAACCTGGTATCGCCGTATGGCAAAAGATGGATTGTGTAATCCCACATTTACTGTTTCCATAGGAGTATGGAAAACTACTGTTGTAAATGCACCTAATGTTTTGGTTAGGAATTCGCTGAATATTGGTTATGGCTCATTAAGAAACGCTATTTCTAATGTAGCAGATGCTGGAACTATTAGTTTTATAACAGGGAATGATGGTCAAACCATTGGATTAACCACAGGAACGCTGACTATTGATAGAAATATTTCTTTTGACAACAGCAACCATTCAACAGGAATAACCATAGCAGGCAGCGGAACCAATCTTACTATAAATGCTGG
>CAZWRD010000169.1:0-5967 GCA_964636105.1 uncultured Bacteroides sp. | reverse complement strand
AAAGCCAAGTAGAAGGCACAACCTTTAAAGTGACCAAATACAAGTCATTTAAAGATCAGGAAACGGGATTACGCAAACAAATAGAAGTGCCTAAGCGCATTAGGCCATGGTGGTTTGTTGCGGCTAATGGCAAGGTCTGTATTGCAATCAAGTACGGCACTAGCGTATTAGAGCTAGCAAAAGGCAAACCCAGTGTTGAAGTAGATAATCCATCGGATTTAATCAAAGTTCTTGAGGCTATTAAGGGTGCCGTTGAAGCTGGAGAATTAGATGGGCAGATAGAGATAGCAAGTGCTAACTTACGAGCTGGCTTTCAGCACTAGCGAAACAAGTTAAGCGTCGCGTTACGCGACGCTTAATGGATAAATAGTTATATGCAACGGTATCAACTACAAGTGAGAGTACATGGGACGTGGATAAAGACTGTAGTCTTTGCTGACAGTGATCTACATGCTCGCCTACTAGCGCAATATCAATATGGATTTAACAATGCGCCGTTTGCACCTACTAAAATTGGATAACTATTATGAGATTTTTTGAATTTGCCAGTGTAATTAAGAAACCTTTAACTCCTGATCAGGCTCGTGTTAAGTCAATGCAAACTCAAGTTAAGACGACACAAAAAGCCATTAAAGCGGAGAAGGCAAGGCAGAAGATTAAAGCTGGGCAACAACAGTTGGTTAAAATTCAAAAAAATGTGTAACTAGTAAAAATTATATATTGCGATCAATAAATGATGAGCTTCATTCGTGTTATCACGAACGTGGTAAAATGCGTTTAAGTTATATAAGTTACGGAGCGAGCGAAATGATCAAATCACAATACCTAAAAAGCGTTACAAATATAGATACGCCAAAAAATGAGCTCGATCAATCAGAAAAATCTAGGATTAACTTGCTTTTAAGAGTCTGGATTGAAATTAGCGCTGAGTCAGTCCAAGGTAATTGTGCAAGTTTTTGCAAATGGGCCGAATTAATTCCAGATAACATTAAGTACTTTTTCTTAGGAGCAATTACAGAGTTAAAACTATATAGTGAACAAAGTTTTAATGAGAAAATTATTCAAATAAAGTTACACAATATTCCTATTGTCGATTTTTTTGCTAATCAATTAGTGAATGAAGAAGATGAGAATATTCTTAAATTAAGGGGTGCTGTATACACACCAATGTGGCTGGCTAACCGTGTTGCGAAATCTGCATTAAATAATTGGAAAGTCCTTCATAGGGGTGGTAAGCAACCTAAAAATATAGTTGACTTTAGTTGCGGGTGCGGTGCATTTTTGCTAGCAGCTCAAAAAACTTTTGGGCCTCAAGTAAAAATTGAAGGTTTTGATATAGATGAAAAATCAATAAATTACTCTAATTTAATTAATTGGGCATTCCAATATAATTGGAAACTAAGTAATGAAGATTCATTATTGCATTACTCAACTTACAATTCAGAGTTGTTTGTAGAACCAACACCTATATCTTTTAATAATAAATTCGATATTATTCTCGGAAATCCTCCATTTATCAGATCCCCAAATTTAGATCGTGATTACTCAAACAATTTAAGATCGCGTTACAAATCAATAAGTAGTGGGAATTTTGATATATCAGTTGCGTTTATTGAGCATGCTTTAGAGTCTCTAACGTCAGAAGGTATTGCGTCGTATGTATTAACCAATAAATTTATGACAGCGGAGTATGGTGAGAAGATATGTTCAATGATTGCAAAAAATAGTCGAATATTAAATATCGAAGATTTCCATGACTCTCAAATATTTCCCGGATATACAACATATACATGTGTACTAACTTTTGCAAAAAAGTTACCTTCAAAAAGATTTTCTATTACTAGATTTCCGGGAGGTATCGAACCTGGAAGAGACCCTGGAAAAGGAGAAATAACAACTATACCGTATGAACGTTTATTAGATCATCCTTGGGACTTTGCCTCAGGAGATATTCATGACGCATTAAGTTTACTTAGAGATCCAAAACACCCGCTTATTCAAAATGTTTTTAGAAATATACAACAAGGCGTGAGAACAGGTGCTAACGACGTTTATATCATAAAGTCGGATGATGCTATTTCATTAGAATCAGAATTGTTGCTGCCGTTTGTAGGTGGAGAACAAATAAGAATTTGTAATTTAAATGAAAACTCATTACGTATTATTTTTCCTTACAGAGTCAAAAATGACTCTGTAGTTGTTGATTATGATGAGGTGGAATTAAGAAACAACTTTCCAAAGTGTTACGAATATTTAAGCAAGAATAAGGAAAAACTATTGGATCGATCCTTGGACAAGATGACGCCATGGTATGCCTTTAGTAGATCCCAAAATATGGACTTATTTCAAAAGCCAAAGTTATTGATAAGGGAAATGATGCCATATGCATGTTTTGCCGCCGACTTCAGTGGGCAGATAGCTTTTAGCTCAGGTTATGGATTAGATGCTTCAAACATGGATGCTGAGACACTCGCTATGTGGACAGCAATATTTTGCACTCCAACCATGGAGTTCGTGTTAAGGCACAATGGAACACAGTTACATAGTGGTTGGTTTAGATTGATGAAACATCACTTAGTTAGAACTAGACTTCCCTATCTTAGTGCAGAGCAAATTAAAAGTGCTAAAGAACTCAGCAAAAAATTACACAAAACTCCTGAGGACAAAATAACCTTAAGCAAGCTGAACGATTTGGTTGCTGGTGCATTTAATCTTAATCCAACACATTTAAAAGTGATTGAAACGTATTTAAAAGATTGTCATTTAAGATCAAAAAATGCTTTAGATTACAGTTCTACCTCATTAAGTGACATTGCTTCAGAAGGTGAAAGCAATAAATATGAACCTGTAAAATTAGATATTTATAACTCTTTACATGTTGAAAGATTTAGTTGGGCTTCTCTCGTAACGTTCAGACCTAATAAAAAAACACCAATACATAGATGGTATCAATACACCCAAGGATATTCAGCTGAATTGGTAAAAGAGTTATGCAACGAACTGAAAATTGGGACGAACGATCTTGTATTTGATCCATTTGCTGGTTGTGGAACAACATTGTTAAGTTGTCAGCAATTAGGCATTCCAGCAGTAGGCTCTGAAATCTCACCGGTTATGGCTTGGGTAGCAGAGGGTAAGATTACGAAGTGGGATCATGATGAATTAAAAGAATTGATTCAGAATCTTAAGAAACCAAACTGTAGAGTGAAGGACCGAAATTCAAAATTAGGTAAAAGTGTTTTTTCTGATTATTTAACTAAAGCTTATTCTTTAAATATACTTAATCAACTCGAAATATACTCAGAATCAATCTCAAAAATGAAGATTGATAAGAAACAAAAACAATTTCTTCTTTTTGGTCTTATTGCAATTCTAGAAGACGTTAGTCAAATTCGGAAACATGGTTCTCACTATAGATATCTTTTAAAAGATGAAAATATTGGCCTGCAAAAATTAAATATAGCTGTTGTTGATCCTGAATCAGATATATGGGAAATATTTTTGGGAAAATTGATGCAAATGCTAGATGATGTAAAAAACTTCCAAAATGATAAGCACTGCCGTTCCGAAGTTATGATTGAAGATGCCAGACATACTTCTCTTGAAGCGAATTCAGTTTCAGCAGTGATAACAAGTCCTCCATACTTAAATCGAAATAATTATATTGCTCAGCAAAAAGCTGAGCTTGCAGTCTTAAATATGATTTCATCGAAAGATCAATACAAGAAATTAGTTAACTCTACTTTTCGCTCACACACTGAGGGGAAGCTTGATGGGGAGCTGAACCCTCAATTAGATGAAGTCCAAACTTTACTTAATGCTATTAAGTTAACTAAACAGAACAATCCTAAAATTCCTCATATGATCTCTGGTTACTTTGATGACATTACAACTACATTAGCAGAGATTGATAGAGTTTTGAAGCCTGGCGGGGTATGTGCCTTAGTGGTTGGAAATACTAGATGGGGAGGAGTCGTAGTTCCAGTTGATCATTTGTTAATGTTAATTGCAGAAGAAAAAGGATTTATACCTGAAAAAATTATTGTTACCCGTTTGAAAGGTAATAGTCCGCAGCAAATGAAACAATTTGGGCGCATTGCTGTAAGAGAGTCAATTGTAATATTTCGAAAACCTACGAAACTGATATCAGCTAATTGAATTGCTGATATCGTTAAGCTCGCAATCTAAGTCGTCAATTAAGAATCTAGTAAGTGGATTTAATGGGTAGTTTTTAGCTCCTAAGTCGTTAGTTAACAATTCTGAAGCGCCCAATAGTTTGTCGTAACCGGCTAACTGTAACATATGAATATACTTTAATGGGGATGAGGCTGTAACTCCCCAATCACCATCTAAAATAGATATCCATATAAAATCCTTTGGTAATGCTTTTAATTCATTATTTTTCAATCTGCATCTATATATAAGACCTCTTGTAACCTGTTCTTTTGAACGGTTTTGTATGTTTTTACCGTGTTGCTCACGACCTCCGCCTGAAGCTTTACATTGAATATATACGGGAAAATTATACTTTTTAGAGTAAGCAACAAAATCTTCTGAAACGCTTGTTTCTAACAAACCAAGATCATGAAGTAGCGAGCGAACTTCAACATCGTGAGCGATGCCTCCTTGATATTTGATGTTGGCAGATTTTAATGAAATTTCTACTAAAGCTTCCACTGGGTTGAAAAAATTTCTAGACATTTCAATTGCAGCCCAATTACCACTTACGAAATTATCCCACTCCTTTCCTTCATTGATTTTTGCGCTATGCATACATGCACGTGCAATTTCATTAGTAATCAAATGAGGATGATGCACTCTAGGACTTTGATTTCTTAGTTCGTCAGCAATTTGATATCTCACCAATCCCTTAGGAGGTTTAATGTCTGTGGATTGTAAGTTGATTGATCTCCAATCAGTGCGTAAAGTATTCCAAAAGTCTGTATGTCGAAGTTTTACAGAGTTAGGATTTCTTCTAATTTCATTTAATCTTTCTATGCCTGTGTCATCCCAAAGAAACACCGTTTCATCATAAAAATATTGAAAAGCTTTTAAAACATAAGGCAGCCACGAATCTCTAGAGCCCCCTATTACCAATATAACTCTTATATCGGGGTATGCGTATTTAAGTAGGGCCAATTCACCAACTTTAAGCTGGAGCTTATTTTCGTTGCTATGCCCTCGCGTATCGGGTTTAGTGTAGGTTACGGATGCTATTACTTCAGGATTTTTGATGTTTGGAAAAGCACAATCTACTTGAATCTTATAGTTATTATCATGATCATAAATTACTTTACCAGTGGACCATTCAAGAATTTCCCGTACTTTTTTTTCTAAATCACCACCAAGTTTTTGGACTTCAACTAAGCTGGCAGCTTGATTTTTCCATGCCTGATCCATTTTTAATTCTTTCATGTCTTTATTTACAATAATTTTTCAGTTTTATAAATTAATTATACCAACAGGTTAAGAAAACTACACTTTTCTTAACCTAAAACATAACCAATTGATTTTATTGGTTCTTTCATATTGCCTTTTTCGGTCGCCCATTTCAACAAAAGAATACAAAATATATAAATACTTTTCTTAACCGGAGATATTTATATATGGCTCAAGCTAAAACATTTACACAAGCAGAACTTGATCAAGTGCTGCGCTATGTCAGTACTAAGAAATACGCAATTCGTGATCGGGCAATGATTTTGACAAGTTTTTGGTCGGGAATGCGTGTAGGAGAAATCTCTCAGCTCAAGATGAGGGATGTATTAAACGAAGATGGCAGTATAAGAAATGAAGTTAGATTAAGCGCAGCCCAAACCAAAGGCGATCAGGGCCGCTTAGTATTCATTCCAAATAAGCTACGCGATGAATTTGCCGGATATCTTAAAACACGCAAAATTACGAACCCAGATATCCCCTTCTTTCACACTGACAACCGATTGGGTTTTAGTGCGAATGGATTATGCC
>CAZWRD010000168.1:0-5973 GCA_964636105.1 uncultured Bacteroides sp. | reverse complement strand
CCAATATTGCAGAATCCGGATTTGGTGTCCATCCCGGATATCCATCTCCCTGAGTTACTTTAGCTCCTATTAATTGAAAAACACTAGCTACCATATTGCAAACATCTTCTTTTGCCGATTCTACTGAACTTCTTTGACTAGTTGTTATGATAATTTTATTATCTTTCATTTTTACAGAAGCCAGATTAGTTGAGGTTTCAACAAAATTTGCAATTTCTCTCGACATACTTATTACACCATGCGGACATGCATACAGTGCATTGATAAGTTTTGTTTGTATGTCTTTACTAATTATATTTTCAGGTAGTTTTGCTTCTTCAATACTGAATAAAAGATCTGATTCCGTTGTTCTGTATTCATAACGAATAGTTTCATTATGTTTTTTTGCATCAGCTATTAATTCATCAGCTTTGTTTTTGTCAACAGTTATTATTGCAAAAGCTTCTCTTGGAATAGCATTACGCAAATTACCACCATTAATATCAGCAATTCTGATGTCATATTTTGCAGTAGTATCCCAAAGAAATCTGTTAAGTAATTTATTTGCATTACCCAAGCCTTTGTTGATATCATCGCCTGAGTGTCCGCCGGTTAATCCTGAAATACTTATTTTATAAGCGATTGAATTGCCATTGGTTTTTTCGGTTGAATATTCTAGTTCTGCTACAGTATCTTTACCTCCAGCACATCCAATAAAAATCTCTCCTTCATCTTCCGAATCTAAATTCAAAAGTATTTTTCCTTTCAATAAATCTGTACTTAAAGCAAAAGCTCCGGTAAGCCCAGTTTCTTCATCCATGGTAAATAAACATTCAATAGGACCATGTTCAATATCATTTGAAGCTAATATTGCTAGGGATGCAGCAATTCCAATTCCATCATCACCACCTAAAGTTGTTCCGTTTGCTTTTACCCATTCTCCTTCTATTCGTGCTTCAATTGGGTCTTTTTCAAAATCGTGAATTTTATCACTGTTTTTTTCACAAACCATATCCAAATGGCTTTGCAAAACAACAGTTTGCATATTTTCAAATCCTTTTGTAGCTGGTTTTGCAATATATACATTGCCAATTTCATCTTGTTTTGCTTCCAGATTATGCGCTTTTGCAAAATTCATTAGATATGCTGCAATTTTTTCTTCTTTTTTCGAAGGTCTGGGTATTTGCAGTATTTCATTGAAGTAGAACCAGATTTTATTTGGTTCAAGACTTAATATTTGATTATTCATTCTGTTTGTTATTATTAAAAGTTTTTATTTATAGTCCAAATGTAAAGCCAATTCTGATTATTGGATTGGTATATGGAGAGTACATGGTTTCGTTCAAATTATATAGAAGCATAATGGTTGCAAATGATTGCTTTATACCGCCACCTATAAAAACACTTGTAACTCCGATATTTCTATTGTCTTTAATTCCATTATTAATTTCTTCCATATCAAAATTCAGATATTCAATTTCGGCGTGAGCAAATAGATAATCTGTAAAATTATACCTGCTAAAAACTCCTCCACCAAAAATATTGGTATTAAATTCTTGTGTTGCACTTGCATATTTATAAGAACCACTATAATACTTATAGGTTAAGCTAACTCCTGCATCTACTTGTTCTGTAAGTCGATAACCAATTAATGGTGAAATATCAATTAATGTTGGATTTCCAAATTGTAATCCTATATTTCCTCCCGCAAAAATCCTGCTTCCGAAACTTCTTTGCGAAAAACTTTCGTTTGAAAACAAAACAATAAATGAGAATAAAAATATTAATGATAGTTTTATTAGATTTTTCATTTTTGACATATTTTATTACAAAGATATAAAATGTATATTAATCATGATTATAATTTTTATTAAATAGATAATTTTCTTTTTTAAAATATTGTATAATAAGTATTTATTCTTTTTTTTGAATTAATTTGATGATTATGTGTTTTGGTACAAAAATTGTTACGTTTGAGTTTTGGAAAATATTTATTAATTAAAATCTTTTATAAAATGAAAAAGTTTTTTGTAATTATCTTTGTATTGTTTGCTTATTCAATGTTTTATACTGTAAATGCGCAATTTCATATTGGGCTTAGAGGAGGGTTAAATATAGCAAATATGAGCGTGAAAAATATTCCTATTGCTACTGATAATAAGTCTATACCGTCTTTTTATTTAGGTAGTTTTGCCGAATTTAATCTAACTAAAAAAGTAAGCATAGAAACCGGTTTGTATCTTAGTGGTAAAGGAATTAACTCTGAGTTTAATCAAAGTTTGGGATTTTTTTCAGTATCAGGAAGTGCAAAAATAACACCTTTATATTTAGAAGTTCCTTTAAATGGAGTTTATAACTTCGATTTCAAATTAATTAAACTTCGATTTTTTGCAGGTCCTTATGCTGCGTATGGTATTGGTGGTAAAGTTAATTCTGATTTTTCAGCATCAGGTTTGCCAATTGATTTGAGCTCTTTGGGTTTACAAAACGAAACACGTAATCTTGTTTTCGGCTCAGATACCACCAGCGATATACGTCCTTTCGATTTTGGATTAAATGTTGGAGTTGGAGCTCAATTTAGGAAATTTGATTTTTCAATTCAATATGGATTGGGATTACCGAATGTTGCAGCCGACAATACAACCGGATATGAGTCAAGAAACAGAGTTGTAAGATTTACTGTTGGTTATAGAATTTTTTAATATTTGTTCAATTATATACAGATAATTGAATTATTTATACTCAGAAATACATATTAAAGTGCTTTAGTTTAATAACTTTTGCTTCTTTCATATTAACATTCTGTTATTTATATAATTGGGATATTTGAGTTGCAATTTTGTCTTTATGAACAAAGAGAAGAATAATAAAAGTTTGATCATAAAAAAATAACTTTCTATAGTAAATAACTGTTTTAAAATAAAAAACAGAAAATCCGATATCGTATGTTTTGTTACGATTTCGGATTCTTTTTTTTGCATAATTCTAATAATATTTCATATTGCTTAATTAATAAGCTTAATAGCAGAATATTACGATTTCGTAATAATTTTATATTAATAACAATTTGTTTGTTGTTGATAATCAATTAGTTTTGGTTTTGGTATATATATTGATACATGTATTTATTAATAAAAAATCAAATTGCATTTAAGTTTTGTAATTTTATACATGTTTTCATTTCTATTTTCTGGTTAATTAACTAGTTTGAAATTTAAAAACAGCTAATAAGTTTTGTAATTTATTTATTTAAAAATATGAATAATAAAGCGTTGGAAGAGGATTATAAAGATAACTTTTCAGAGTTAAAGCTAAAATATAATGCTTTGAAATCTCAATCTGAATTAATGGTTTTGGAATTGCAATATACCAAAAAGCAATTAAATACGCAGAAACAATATTTTGATTGTAAAGATAGAATCAATATAATTATATCTGATTTCAAATTAAATGTAACAGAAGTTTTTCAACGTATTGTCAGCGAATTAAAAACGATACTTTTATACCCTGATAATACATTAATTCAAATTCAAGTTGATGATTTTAAATCAGATGACATTGGAATTGATGACAATTTCCAGTTACATATTGAACAAATACTGATTGCTGAAAAAAGTAGAGGTAAAATAATAATCGCATACCCTGTTAACTTTTTGACCGAAAGTGAAATGCTTCTGAAAAATGAAATTGAATTTATTAAATTAGTTGCTGATACTATTGGATTTTATTTAACTAAAATGAAATCGTATGAATCGAAAATAACAGAAAAAGAGGATTCTTATAAAAATATTTTTCATAACAATCATTCTGTAATGCTTTTGATAAATCCCGAAACCGGTGAAATAAAAGATGCAAATCGGGCAGCCTGCAGTTATTATGGTTGGACTTATACTGAAATTTGTAGTAAGAATATTACAGAAATTAATACACTTTCATATGAAGAAATGAAAGCCGAAATGCAAAAAGCAAAGGAGGAAAAGCGAAAACATTTTTTCTTTAAGCATCGGTTGAGTAATGGCGATATACGTGATGTGGAAGTATATTCAGGTCCAATACAGTATGATAATTCAAAACTTTTGTATTCAATTGTTCATGATATAACTGAAAAAAAGCAAACAGAAGAAAAGCTTCAGCAAAGCGAAGAAAAATACCGTAATCTGATAGAATCTATTAATGATGTTGTATATGAAATTACTAACGATGGAATTATTAAGTATGTAAGTCCTTCGGTTGAGCATGTTTTGGGTTTTACGGTTGAAGAAGTAATTGGGAAAAACATTATTTCGTATATTTATGATGATGATAAAGCTATGATTATAAGCAGGCTTTCCATGATTAATAAAAAAGATTATACCTATCTGGAATATAGATATATAAATAAAAGTGGCAAAATACGATGGGTAAGATCATCAACCAATGCGATAATTGAAAATGGGAAAATGACAGGTGCCAGAGGCACACTAACTGATATAACAGAACGCAAACTGGCTGAAGAAGCTGTGAAAATAAGTGAAGAAAAATATTCAAAAGCTTTTCTTACCTCTCCTTATGCAATATTGATTACAAATGCTGAGGATAGTAGAATTGTAGAAGTTAATGAAGCTTTTACAACCATAAGTGGCTATACAAAAGAAGAAGCATTAAGAGATTCAACCATAGGGCTTAATTTATGGGTCGATTTGGAAGAACGAAATAAAGTGCTAACCCTGCTTAAAGAAGGAAAAGTGATAGTAGCCCAGGAGTGTTTATTTAGAAATAAAAATGGAAAAGTATTAACCACAATATTTTCAGCGTCAGTTATTTATTTAGAAGACAAACCATTTATATTATCGAGTATAAATGATATAACAAGTCAGAAAAAAGCTGAAAAAGCTTTACAGGAAAGCGAATCACTTTACAGGGTAATACTTCATGCTTCGCCCGATAACATTATAATTTCCGATTTAAATGGAAACATACAGTTAGCTTCTCCTAAAGCTCTTACTATGTTTGATTATGAAACTTATGAAAGCATTTTAAATCATAATTTATTTGAATTTTTAACTCCGGAATCTGTAACAAAAGCTCAGTCAGAAATTGCTAAAATGTTTAATGGAGTTACGGGTATTCCTGATGAATATAAGGCAATAAAATCAAATGGAGATCTTTTTGATATTGAAGTAAATGGAGAATTTATTAGAGATATTGACGGAAATCCGGCTAAGTTGGTTTTTATTGTTCGTGATATTACAGAACGTAATGCAACTAGAAATAAATTAATTGAAGATCAGAAAATATTCAGGGTTTTAAATAACCTGATGAGCGATTACGTTTTTAAACTAAGTATAGAGGAAGATGGTAATTTTAAAATGTCGATTATTGCTGGCAACTATATGGAAGCAACCGGCCGTTCAGTAGAAGATATTAATTCTCCTTCAGATTGGCATAAAACCATTCATCAGGATGATTTGCCGATATTAAATGCAAATTTCAAGCAAGTGCTTGAGCAAAAAATACCGGTCGAATTTGAATGTAGATCTTATACACAAGATGGAAAACTGAGATGGCTTAATGTGATTGCTTCCCCAGAACTGGATCCTCAAACACAAAATATTACCTGCATTTATGGAAGTGTAAGTAATATTACTGAAAAGAAGATTTCTATCCAAAATTTTTTGGAAAGTGAAAATAAGTACTTTGCTTTAATCGAAAATCTGCATGCAGCTGTTGTTGTTCATAATCCTGATACCAGTATTATGTTCTGTAATCCAGAAGCTTCCATCTTATTAGGGCTTACACAAAACCAAATAAAAGGAAAAGTTGCTATTGATGCCGATTGGTACTTTACAGATACTGATGGCAAGAAATTAACATCATATGAATATCCGGTTGTTAAGGTTGTTTTATCAAAAAATCCAATGATAAACCAAATTTATGGTATTAACCGACCATCAACAAATGACTTGGTTTGGGTACAGGTAAATGCTTATCCCGAATTTGCGGATGATGGAAATC
>CAZWRD010000167.1:0-6013 GCA_964636105.1 uncultured Bacteroides sp. | reverse complement strand
CGGTCTGCCAGAATGGGGCTGGTGTTACGAAATCGTATAGTACAGTCATTCCTGAGGGATAAATCAACACTCTGGCATATTGACCACTTACAGCAATCCCCAAATAGTCAGGAATCTCTCTATCAACTACTACATTGTAATAAGTTTGGGCTGTAGTTCCTGTGGAAGGGTCCAAATCGATGATTTTATAGGTTAGGATGGGAACCGTATTAACCTCATTACATCCCCCTATACCGTCGATGAAAACTGTAACGAAATCACCAATCTGAGGTGTTCCTGTTGTTGGAGCACAAATTGAAGGGTCTAATTCGATATATAACGTTGTTCCACCTGTAAGAGTGGTCATGTCAACAAAATAGTTTGACGTGATTGTGTAGGCTGATGATGTTTGTGCTGACCACACAAATGAAGAACCTGTTCCACCTGAGAAAAAACCTTTTGGTCCTGCTGAGTTATAGACTTCTTGAACTCCACTATCCATAAAAGGAATACCGTAAGTGCCCCCTTGAGTTCCACTCACAAAATAAGGATATTTTACATTTTGTTTGTTCGATTCAGGATACCCAACGTTGTTTTGAGCATTGAAGGCTGGCATCAAAATATTATTCCTAACTTGATTATAATTTGGAATTTTGTAATTAACTTCACTGTCACCAACTTGGAAATAAGAAATGTTGAAATTTCCTTCAGAGATATTTCTTCTACCGACATCAGTTAGTCTTGTACTTATTAATCCTGCGGTATTTTTTATGATATATGCCATTAGTTATAAATATTGTTTAGTTAATTATGTAAGACACTGTCCTAAGTTAGCCAAAGTACCACTTCCCAAAGTAATCACAGGTGTACCAGTGATAGCACAGAAGGTACCAATATTATAATAGGTTTGTGAGATTATTTGTCCACTACAAGCTGTGTATCTGACGGAAACTATTCCAGGTCCCGATGCTGATGGTGTAATTTGATAAGAAGTACATAACACTTGTACGATTACCCCTGTAACACTATGGTTATTTATACCTCTTGGTGTGTTATCAGAAACAACAGAACAACAAGCACAATTTGTGACAGTCGGATTTTGAGTCGTTACCAATACTGTCTGTTGAGCAGAAGAAACACAACTATTTGGAGAAGCAACAGCGTTATTCACAACAACACTTGACGTTGTCGTACCACTTACAACATCTCCATATCCAATTGTAATTGGTATCCATGTTTGAGCATATTTGTTTTGTTGTTGCTCAGGAGAACAATTTGGTCTGTCAGTGAGTGTTGTGTCATAGACAGGTATAGAAACAGGAATTGGTATACCGTTCTTAACCAAAGTATTGGTGTTAAGTATCGTCGCAGTCTGTAATGGGTCGTTATTGAAGAAAGGTCCCAAAATGTTTTGTACAACATTGTAATACAAGTTCATTGATACTTGTGGTCCTCCTGGTGGAAGAGGCGGGTCTATTGCCACACTCCAATAAGCAACCCTTAGGTTGGTGTTTGTGACTTCGATTCTATCTATGTTAATAGATGTTGTATAAGTCGTAGGATTATTGTTGGAAGCTATCACAACGTTTTGATTATAAGTTGATGAAGCAGAATCATTAACAGTTAATGAAACCGTGCCAGGACAAAGGTTATTAAAGATATTCGATGATTGTGTTGTAACTCCATCAATTGAGAAACTATATGGAGGTTGTCCACCCACAACATTCACAACTATCGACCCGTTACAATTTGCGGTACCCTGACAACTACTATTATTTACAACGACATTGACATTCATCGGTGGTCTATCAGGACATGTTCCAATATTCATACTCAAGTTAGGTTGTTGAGTGTTATTACCCGCTAAAGTCCAACTACTAAGTGGAATTAAGGCTTGTGTTGTTGAAATTGGTAATCCACCCAAAGTCCAGTTTTGAATCTCCCATCTTGTCAAACCAGAATTCCATATGATATCCAAGTTAGATTGAGAAGATGTCCATTTTGTTCTGCCATTCAGAGAACCATTCGGATTGAAAGTATATTGATTATAAACCGTGTTACCACTTATAACAGCGTTGATTGTAAAACATAATGTAGGCGGTACGAACGTCGGTGTTGGTGTTTGAGTTTGTGTAACAGTTGGTGTCGGAGTTGAAGTTGGTCCGATTAACTCACAAACAGTTGTGGAGCTATAGTCACCATAATAATCCACAACAAGAACTTCATAACTTCCAGCAGGAATGTCAAATAGAGTTTGTGTTCTGTCACCACTTGACCAATAGAAACTATATGGAGATGTCCCTCCTGTTATATCCAAAGAAAGAATACCATCAAATGAGGTGGCCGTAGAGGGTGCTTGTATAACTCTACAAGAAACACCCATATCAAATAAGGTAAACGGACTACATGGGTTAACCATTTGATAAACGGGACTCAAACTACATGTAACAGTTGGTGTTAGCGTCGGAGTTGGTGTGGCAGTAGGGGATTCATTTGGCGTGGAAGTGGTGGTTGGTGTTGGTGTCAATGTAGGTGTCGGTGTGGTTGTAGGGGTTGGACAAGGATAACTCACATACCCACCGATGATGAAAATACCAGCGTAGGGTAAAGAGGGATTAAGAATCACCATTTGGTCAGCACCTGTACCTTCGATAAAATTACCACAACAATCAGTATAGTAATATGACGATTGTGTAACACCACTTGTACAAGTCAGTTTTGTCGGTGAGGGAGTTATCGAAACCGTTGGTGTGTTCGATGGCGTTATAGAAATTGTCGGGGTATTAGTTTGGGTGGGTGTGGTTGTTGGAGAATTTATCGGAGTGGTTGTGGGAGATGGGGTTGGTGTTGGAGTTTCATTAAACATTCCACATTCAATGTATTCCAAAACAACTCCGTCGTTTAGTTCAAGGGTACTTCCGATTAAACAAGGAGTATAAACAGGAGAGGAAGGCAACAAAGTTCCACCAACTCTTTCACCATCGCAAGTTGTTCCCTTCCAAGAACCACCTGTTGTACTGACAAGATAATGTATGTAACAAATTTCTCCCACTTTTAAATAATTATATTTTTTTTCATTTTATGAACACCCTGTACAATCGATATTTTGAGTACACGTGGTAGTGCTAGTACATGGGAAAATTGCCACTCCACCCCCACCTGAATCCCAACTTCCTGTTCCTATGATTATACATCTCTCGATTTTGGTATTGGCAGGAAGACTTTCGATATTAGTGTTACCAGGTTCTCCACAAGGATTATATGAAATTATTGCCCCAACAGAAGGGTCTTGATTTTCAAAGTAATAACAAGCACAATTTGTTGTAGGTGAAGGGGTAACAGTGGGGGTCTCAGTTTGAGTTGGAGTCTGTGTTGGTGTTTCAGTAGCACTTGGTGTAAGTCCAATCGTTGGTGTTGAAGTCGGAGTCTGAGTCGGAGTTTCCGTAGGTGTTTCTGTATTTGTTGGTGTTTGTGATGGTGTAGTTGTAGGGGTTTGTGTTGGTAAGTTACAAACACTACAATCACCTAAAAGGTTAACAATGATAAATTCTCCTGGTGCTTGTCCTGGTGTTGAAACTGAACAAACAAATATAGTACCTGAAGGTGGAATTGTTGGGAACGGGTTCAAATTACAATCAATACCAATTGGTGTTGCCGAAGTAATAGCAGACCCGTTGGTAATTTGATAACAATTACATGTTGGTGGTGTTATAGTTGGAGTCGGTGTTAAAGTCTCGGTAGTTGTTGGGGTTTGAGTATTAGTTGGTGTTTGTGTTGGCGTTGGTGTTAAAGTCTCGGTAGTTGTTGGGGTTTGAGTATTAGTTGGTGTTTGTGTTGGTGTCTCTGTAGGGGTTGGTGTTTGAGTCTCAGTGGCCGTAGGGGTGAGGTTTTCAGTAACTGAAGGTGTTGGAGTTTGGGTATTAGTTGGTGTTTGTGTTGGTGTCTCAGTTGGAGTTGCTGTTGAACTTGGTGTCGCTGTAGTATCCGGAGTAGGCGTTGTGGTTGGTGTTTGAGTTGAAGTGCTATTTGGTGTAGATGTTGAGGTAGGTGTTAGAGTTGGTGTTGGTGTTGGATATATTTCACACACAATGTAATCTAATATCACACCATCAGATGATATTTGAATTGCGTAGGTACCTGTAATCCATGTGGTTAAAATCCACAAATTATTTCCATTGTAAGGACCGTACAATACACCACCAAATGAATATTGGTAAACAATTGCCCCAATCACAGGTACATCATATGCTTGAGATATGTAGGTATATATCTGAGCAAGTGAGGGTGTGTCGAAACAAGGTCCACTCAAACAATTTGCCGCGGAGTCTGAACTTGTAAATCCATTGAGTCCATAGTTATGTCCAACAATCGCAGGTGTAGTTGATGGTGTTGGTGTATTTGTAGGTGAATTTGTAGGTGTTGTTGTCGTTGTAGGTGTTTGTGTAGATGTTGACGTGGTTGTTGTAGTTGGTGTAACTGTATTTGTCGGAGTTGGAGTGTTGGAGGCCGTTATACTTGGTGTAGGTGTGGGTGTAATTGGCACAAACTCACCATATACACACCCTTGAGTATCAATTATTTTAATTAAAATATTACTTTCATCGTATGGTGGTGGAACGGAAAATTGATATGGGAAAGTTGCCACAGTAGACACAAAGACACAACTTCCACTCGTAGAGTCACAATAGTAGATATCCACGGGGGTGTTCGCTGTAATGTTCGTTATGGTAATAAGTTCACTCATATCACTTGGGTTACCCCTGTTATAACACAACCTTTAGAATCGATTACTTTTAACATATAACTTGATGAGATATCATAAGGTTGTGGGATATCGAAGTTATAAGTAGTATTACTTGTTGTCAGCATATAGTAACAATCTGTACCCCCACTCTGACAAATGTATATGTCAAAAGGTGAGTCTCCCGTTATTCCTAGTATGTTTACGTTTATTGGCATTATTGGTATCTGTTAATTTCTATTCTTAATGTTGAGTTATTTAACAACTGTCCATTACATGGGAGGTTTACACACAAACTTGGGTAGAAGAAGAATCCTGTAACCCCATTTGCGAATGGTTGACTACTTGGATTGTATATTGTTTCATTTTTCGTTTGAGATTGTAAAACCCCATCAATTATAACATTGAATTCTATATTGTTTATGAATCCAGTGTTTGGTTCCTCGACATATCCAATATTGATATTTTGAATTGTTGTGGATTGGCAATTAGGTAAAACAAATTGTTGAGAAACTACAACCCCATTACTTGTCACCAAACTTTGAGGTAGATAAGAATAACTTGGGAAACTTCCATCATATATCTCAATCGCCCAGTTGTAATTAGGTATGGAACCACTTACAACAGGTGGCATGAAAATCGGAATTGGACCAAGTCCGTTTGAATTCATAACAAATTCCAAGTTGATTGTAATTCCCGTACAAGATGTTAAGCAGTCCTCACAGGTTGGATATATGGTCGTTGGTACACTTGTTGCGAAGTAGTTACCCGTGAAATAGATTGCCACTGTGTTTGGTGGAACAACGTAGTTGGTACTGAATGTTCCCTTGTAAAACCAACAAGTTCCATCAACGTCCTTAAAACTCTCATCCACTTGGAGGTTGAGTCCATTTGGAACATTCTGAACAACTTCAGTCCTCAAGTTAGTATTGTCATCAGGTAAACAAGTTCTATAGACATAAACATAGTTTGGTGAAGGTGTTATTGTAGGTGTTTGACTCGATGTTATCGAAGGGGTTGGTGTCATTGTGGCTGAGTTTGTTGGTGTTTGGGTTGGAGTAGAAGTTGTTGTTGGAGTTGCTGAACCATTCGGAGTTGGTGAAGTGGTAGGTGTGGTTGTCTGTGTTACGGTTTGAGTTGGTGTTGGACTAACTGTTTCAACAGGAGTGCTTGTTGGTGTAGCAGTAGGTGTAGGTGTTGTCGTTTCTGTTGGGTTCGGTAGACAATCATCACATGTGCTGAAAATTGATTGTACAAATGAAATAATTGAATTTGGAGAAATATTTTGAGAGT
>CAZWRD010000166.1:0-6033 GCA_964636105.1 uncultured Bacteroides sp. | reverse complement strand
TTATGAAAAAAATTCGAAAACTAAAAGAAGAAATTGTAAACACTGTTGGCAGTGGACAGATTGCTGGTCTTGAGCCAGATATCCCACCAGTTCCTAAAGGTGTTACTACAAAGGGTAGTATGCTGCGCAGAAAAGCACCTAAAACATTTGCAGGTAAAGCAGTGTTCACAGTTCCTTCTGATCGTTTCTATAAAGCAAAATACGGCAAGAAAAAGTTTGAACATTATTCAAGTTATGTTGGGCATGATGAGTTGGGTTCTGAGATTCGTGCTTATATTAAAGAGAACCCAAATGAACCTATTATTCTAGAGGATGAAAAAACAGGTGCAATGTTTTATTTAAAATACGGAAAGAGGTAGAAAATGAAAGCAGCATTATTTTTGACTGCTTTGTTATTGGTTGGATGCTCAGACACATATAGATATCCATGTCAGGATCCAGCAAACGCGAATAAAGAAGAATGCAATCGTCCTGCTTGCGAGGCAGATGGCATGTGTTATGACACGTTAAATGGTATACCACCAAAACAGGTTAATCCAGTTGTTGAAGAGGTAACTGCAGCACCAGCTGAAGTTGTTGTTGAAGAACATGTAGTTGTTGAAAAAACAGGAGAATGATTATGTTAAAGGGTCCACGTTATACTGAAACAGAATTGATGGCTCGATTGAAATTTATCGTCGGTCTTTCATTAGCCTTCACGCTCACAGGTATTGTGTTTGTAGTTCTATACTCACTTATCTTCGTGACGCAGCCAATGTCTCAATCACCAAATGACGCAAAGTTTTTTGAGTTGATTACACCTATTGCAACGTTCTTGACTGGTATTCTTTCTGGTATTATGCTTGGAAAAGATGACAAGAAACAAGAAGAACCAAAGGCACCTGAAGCGCCAAAAGCAGATGACCTTCTACCAGAACCTGTTAAGGATGTAGTTGAAGAGTCAGACGACCATATCGCCTGAGGTAACATATGAGTTTACAAAGTCTACAAAAGAAAATTGGCGTGACTCCTGATGGGTCATTCGGTGCTGGAACAATGCGCGCAGCCATGGCATACTATAAATTGTCAGCTGAACGTGCTGCTCATTTCTTCGCACAAACTGCTCACGAGTCAGGTGGATTCAAAGCATTCTCTGAAAACCTAAACTACGGTGCAAAAGGATTGCGTGGAATCTTCGGCAAATATTTCCCAACTGATGCATTGGCAGCACAATATGAACGTAAACCAGAAAAAATCGCTAATAAGGTATATGCAAGCCGCATGGGCAATGGTGATGAGAAATCTGGAGATGGTTGGAAATATCGTGGTCGTGGTGCGCTTCAATTAACAGGAAAGACTAATTATCAAGCCTTTGCTAATTATCTCGGCAAACCTGAGATTATGACCAATCCTGATTTAGTTGCAACAGAGTATGCCTTTGAATCTGCCATTTACTTCTTTGAGAAAAATGGTCTTTGGAAAATTTGCGATCAAGGCATTAATGACGCTGCTATTCTTGCACTTACCAAGAAAATTAATGGTGGAACACATGGTCTAGATGATCGTAAGACTAAGACTTACAAATACTACACCATGTTGCAGACTGCAGCTCCAACTGCTGCACCTGTTGTTGCTGCTAAACCTGCTGCAGTGACTGCAGTTTCTCCAGATATGCAGCTCTCAGAACACTTTAATCTTAAAGAGTTTACTAAATCTGAAACCGCAATTAGAAAGAGGATTGATAATACACCAAATGCAGTACATGCTAACAATCTTAAAGTCGTATGCGAAAAAATTCTTGAACCAGTTAGGAGACATTACGGTAAACCAGTTCGTATTAATAGTGGCTACCGTGGTCCTGCTCTTAATGCTGCTGTTGGTGGATCCTCCAAATCACAGCACTGCAATGGAGAGGCAGTCGACTTTGAAATTGACGGACTTGCCAATCCTGAACTAGCCAAGTGGGTGTCAGAAAACTGTGACTTTGATCAGATTATTCTAGAGTTCTATGATCCGAAAGAAGGTCCAAACTCAGGTTGGGTGCATGCATCATACACCTCAACAGGCACAAATAGAAAACAAAAACTTACAGCAGTTACAGTAAACGGAAAGACAGTCTATAAACCTGGCTTCGTAGTGTGATACTATGAAGACATTGGAGGAAAAGAAACTCCTGGTAAAAATGGCTCGAGCATTTAATCAGCCAGTTGATCCAGCAATTCTAGAATCCATTGAGCAAGAAGAACGTTTATCTAAGATTCTTTTTAAAGAAGAAACAAAGCCAGTAATTCGAGAAGCAGTTATTGAACAGCCGAAACAAATGATTGTTGAGGCTGATCCATTGCCACCACCTGCATTTGTACCGCCAACAACTGTTGATGTGATTCAACAAACTGTTAATGTTCTAAACACCGCAAACGCAAATACCAATATCTATCGAGACAGAGAACTCGAAGGTATGCGTAGAACATTGGCTGAAATGGTGCAAAAGATTAACACACTCTCATGGGGTGGTGGCGGCACTGGTATTGTTAGAATTTATGATGCTGATGATCTAGATCGTAACACAATACAGGAAGATAGAGTCGTTAAGTGGCAAAACGGAATGTTTCGTCTTGATACTGTTACTGGTATTGAAGATCTAACATATGGATCGTTTTCAGATACAACAAATCAAACTGCAAATTTAGCGAATACTGCATATGAAGTGAGATTTAACACAACAGATGCTTCAAAAGAACATTATATTAGAAATAACACCGAAATTGTTTCGAACACCACTGGCACCTATAATTATGCTTTTTCAATGCAAATTACTAGCAGCAGTTCATCATTGCATAATATATACATCTGGGTTCGTAAAAATAACACAGATATTCCAAACACTGCAACGATACTTTCTTTGTCTTCAAATAAACAATTTGTTGTAGCAGCTTGGAATTTTTTTGTTGATATGAATGCAGGTGATCATCTACATCTAATGTGGGCTGTTGATGATACTCGAATATCCATTGTTGCACCTGCTGCAACATTGTTCTGTCCAGCAGTCCCATCAGTTATTTTGACTGTAAATGAGATTAGTAAACCCTAATTTTTACTAAATAACAGTAACTAATCACCTTTAATA
Organism: uncultured Bacteroides sp.; assembly: GCA_964636105.1. Lineage (GTDB taxonomy): Bacteria > Bacteroidota > Bacteroidia > Bacteroidales > JACABE01 > JACABE01. The sequence continues at coordinate 2,927 of CAZWRD010000166.1, read as the reverse complement.
TTGCACTCTAAATCATATACTCGCTGATTGTTTTATAATGGTAACATTCAGAGCATACAGAGGGTACAATGAAAAAATTACTAGCAGTTCTTGCTCTCCTGGCATCTGGAGCAGCATTCGGTCAAACGACCACAGTTTCTACGGTCAATACGACCTCCGATGTCAATACGACAACAAATTCTACGTCGACTTCTACATCGACTTCGGACAACACCAACACGAATGTGAATACGAATAATAACATTCAATCTGGTACTGCAACTAATATTAATCAGAATACGAATACTTCTACTTCGACTTCTGATAATACCAACACGAATGTGAATACAAACACTTCGACTTCTACGAATACCAATACGAATGTTAACACAAATAATAACATTAATAGTGGTACAGTAAACTATAATAATAACAATACCTCTACGAGTACTGCTACGAATAATAATAACAACAATTCTGTTGTGAACAGCACAAATACGAACACGAATGTAAACACAAATAACAACATTCAGTCTGGTACTTTGACAAATAACAATAATAATGTGAACACAACGACATCTAATAACACAAATAATAATAACAATGTGAACACAACGACATCTAATAACACTAATAATAACAACAATGTCAATGTGAGCACATCAACCTCAACGAATACAAATAACAATAATAACAATTTGTCTGGTGAGGTAACTTACAATAACAATAATAATAACAACACGAATATTAATTCCACAAATACTAACAATAACAACAATGTCTCTACATCAACTAACACAAATAACAACAATAATGTCTCTACTTCAACTAACACAAATGTGAATAAGAACGACAGCACTTCTGTTGCTACAAATAATAATAACAATGTGAATGTGAGCACATCAACTGCTGTAAACAAGAACGAGAATGTGAATAAGTCAGAGAGCACAAGCCAATCAAGTGTAAAGACAGATAATACGAATACAAATATCAATCGTAACGAAAATATCACCAAGTCAGAAACAACAATCAAAGCACCTCCTGCTTCTGCTATCGCTCCAATGATCTCAACATATAGCCAGGATGTCTGTGTATCAGGCGTTTCTGGCGCTGTTCAGACTCAGGTCTTTGGTCTTTCTGCTGGTAAGGCAGTTCGCGATATGAATTGCGAAAGATTGAAACTATCTAAGACTCTATACGATATGGGTATGAAGGTTGCTGCTGTATCAATGATGTGCCAAGACGAAAGAGTCTTCAGAGCAATGGAAATGGCTGGCACACCTTGCCCATATATGGGTAAGATTGGTAAGGAAGCAACTGAACAGTGGACAGGCAATAAAGAAGAGCGTCCAGACTTCAAGAAGAAGTGGTGGAAGTTCTGGGTAAAGAACGAGCAAGAAAAATCAACTGATCTTCCAGAAGCATCAGAAGGCGGCTAATGAAGCGGCTTCTTGCTCTACTACTATTGGCGGTGGCTCCTGCCTTTGGGCAGGGTCTGCCTCCAATTTATGACCCTACGGTTGAACAGACATATACTGTTACGCAACCACAAACACCATTACAAAATATTAATCAATCTGGTGGAACGCCATTAACATTGTATGATGATGGTTCTACGTTCCAGCCAATTCAATTGCAATTTGATTTTTACTATTTTGGTAATTTGTTTGATTCAGTTTATATCTCGCAAAATGGATTGATAAGTTTTACCAGCAATGCCAATGGTTGCTGTAATGGTAATGAATTGCCATTTTTATCTAATCAATCATACTATAATTTAAACAATAGCATCTTTGCTATGTGGAGTGATCTTGCTGATTTTAAAACTCCAGGTAATCCATATTATAAGTCCACAGGAAACTCATTTACTGTTGGTTGGTATGATGTTGATGAATTAGGTACACCAAATAAGTTTGATTTTGAAATTAGTTTATTTGCTGATAGTAGTTTTTCTATAAATTATGGTTCGTTTGATTATACAATGGCAACAGGTAGAACATTCACCTCTGGTTTTCAGGGTGACACTGCCACAGAATTCACTCAATTTTATTGGGGCAACAATCCATCATCTTTACAAAACACAACATACTTTGTACAGTCATCAGAGATCGTTCCATTGCCACCAGATACACCACTAGCACCTGATTGTACTACAAATCCATACGACCCTTCTTGCATCATTGATAGTATTGGTATTGATGATGGCGTGACTGACTACACAGATCCAGAAGAAATTTTGGCTGCTATTGAAGAACAGGAAGCAGCACAGGAAGAACTAGTTGACGATGGGAGTGATGATGGTTCAGATGATGGCTCTGAATATGTCGAGGAAGAAGAAGTCCTAGTTGCTGATGAGGAAGCCACAGAAGAACTTCTTGACGCAGACCTAGAAGAAATGCTTGCTGAAGAAACAGACGAAGAAGACATTTTACTTGTTGAAGATGCAGAAGATTCAGGAGAGCCAGCCGTTGTTGCAACCTATAGAGAACTGACTGACGAAGAAAAGGCTCAGATTCTTGCTGATGCAATTTCTAAAGATGTACTACAAAATGCTCTTGCAATAGCATCAGAAGTTGGTTCATCAAATGCCAATGCTGCTGGTGGTCCTGCAACAGAAAGTTCAACAACCACTACAACAACAACCAGATCATCTAATGACCAATCAAGTACAGCTGAGTCAACTGAAACAGTAGTGGCTACAAATACCTCTGCAGAACAAAAAGATGACGGTTCATCTGCTTCTGATGCAGGATTAGATATTCTAGAAACTGGTAGACAATTAGGTCAACAAGCATTATCAGAAATATTAACTGCAAGTGAGGCTGCTTCTAATGATTCTTCCAGAGAAGCTGAATCAATTGCAGCATTCTCAAGCGAAGCATCGGGAACAAATCAATCTACCGACACCATTTCTGTTACAAATTTAGAAGATGTAACACAACAGGAAA
>CAZWRD010000165.1:0-6097 GCA_964636105.1 uncultured Bacteroides sp. | reverse complement strand
AAATCAAGAGATTTCTGGCGTTTATCTAATGTTTTCTGACTATAATTCAATGGTTTAATTACAGGAGCAATCGTATCAATTGAAACGGCAAATTTACCAAAATTATTGATATTTCCCTTCACAAATCCATCTTTAAATTTTCCACCAACAGAAACTACTCTCCCATCTTCTTTTATCTTAACAATCAATAACTTTGAAAGCAATGTATCAGCTATACTATCACTTTTTAATGAAAGAAAAATATTTTTATGAATGGGTACTTTTATATCATGAATTTCGAATATATCGGAAAAATATCTGTCAGTATTATTTTGGGAGTATGATTTCACCTTCAAAAATAAATCTTCATATAAAGAATTTGGGGGAAAATTCAGCTCAATTTGAGGATTAATAAATGTATCACTCTTCATATATTCTATAAAATAACTGCTATCATTAATCAAATTTTTAGGATAAACCATTTCTTGAGTATTTCTTTTGACAGCAAAAATTAATTCACTGTAATTTCCTGCAAAATCTTCTGCAATATATTTAAAATGATGAGTATAATCATCCAAAATATTTATAACACCATTATTATTTATAGTATCATAAATACTAAGCTTGTTTCCAGCTAATAACTTTGATTGAATAAATTTCTTGTTTGTTTCAACATATAACTTGTAATTTATCAATGCATTAACATATTTAGTTTCATCAAAAGAAAACTTTTTAAAACTTAGTTTTTGAATAAGCGTAGAATCGAAATATAATGATAAGGTATAAATTCCATTCTTCGAAAAAATTCTGCCATTGTTATCAAAGCATGAAATACCTAAGGAAAAAGAAGAGGGTAAAATCAAAGTATCGTTGTTTGTAACATTATATTGATTATTTCTTTTAATAACATCAAAAATCATAGAATTTCCTGAAAGTTCATCTTCAATTGATAGAAAATCAATTACAGGTGGAATTGTGTCTTTTATTAAATAACCAAAAAACAGTGGATTAATTGGGATTTCATTTTTTGTTTCTCTAATTTCAAAATGAAGATGTGGACCATCAGAACTGCCACTATTGCCAGACAAAGCAATTGTGTCAGCTTTTTTAATACGAATTTCATAAGGTTTTAAAGACAAATCTATTTCAAAACTTTCTTTTTTATACTGCTTTTGGCGTAAGTATTTGGTAATTTTGGGATTAAACTGCTTTAAATGAGCATATACACTAACATATCCATTCGGATGAGTTAAGTACAATGCATTTCCAAATCCAGAAGCCGAAACTTTTATCCTTGAAACATAGGCATCTGCAATAGCATAAACATTCAAACCTTCAGTTTCTTGGGTTCTTAAATCTAAACCCGAATGCAAATGATTAGGTCTTAATTCACCAAAACTTCCGGCTAACTCTAATGGAATATCCAAAGGCGAAGAAAAATAATTTTGTGGATAGGGATTTTGAGAAAAAACACTATGATTAGAAAATAAAACACATAAGATTAATATAACTATTTGGCTTTTAACTCCTTTTGGTCTTCCTATACATAAATATAATAATATTGTATTTGAAATAAAAATCAAGTTAAAAATTTGGTTTTTCATGGCTAACTTTAAATTTCTTTGATATTAATAATAAAGAAATACAAAGCCACCAAAGCCACACCAATTCCCGAAAAGATAAACATTATTGCAGGATTAATCATAAATAAAACTCCTCCAATACTGCTAGCTAGCATTGTAAAAACACTTAAAAAACTAGTGTAAAACCCTATTGCTGTAGCTGTGTTTGATTTATCGGAAATATTAGTAATTAAGGCTTTAGAAACCCCTTCGATAGAAGCTGCATAAATACCATAAATAAAAAACAACAAACCAAAATGCCAAAATTCTAAAGAAAATGCCATTCCCAAATAAACAATTGAAAAACAAATAAGCCCAAAAACCATAATTTTTTTCATTCCTATTTTATCTGCAAGAATACCAATAGGCATTGATAATAAAGCATATACAAGATTGTAAAAAATATAAACGCCAATCATTTGTATATCGCTCAAACCTTTTGATTTAAGCAAAAGCAGCAAAAAAGCATCAGAACTATTAAAAAACGCAAAAGCCAATAAACCGATTAAAAGCAATTTATAATTTTTTCCAGAAACTTTCCAATAAGATAAATAGGAAAAAAAACCGGGCTTCTTCAATGACTTATGATTAATCGTTTTTTCTTTAATAAAAAATGTAATAATTATTGAAACCAAACCAGGAACAAAAGCGATAATAAACAACCATTTGTATTGTTCTGGATAAAAATAAAGGTAAATCAAAGCTAAAAACGGACCTATGGAAGCACCCAAAGTATCAAAAGCACGGTGGAAACCAAAAACTCTTGCTTTAAATTCAGTCGTTGTTTCATCGCTTAAAATAGCATCTCTTGCACTGGTTCTAACTCCTTTGCCAAGTCTATCAAAAGTTCTGGCAGCAAAAATCCACAAAGGAGCTGTGAAAATTGCCATTAAAGGTTTAGATATGGCACTTAAAAAATATCCAATCTGAACAAAAGGCAATCGTTTACCTGTTTTGTCTGATAAGTTGCCAAAATACCCTTTGCTAATTCCTGCGGTAGCTTCTGCTATTCCCTCAAGAACACCAATTAAGGCAATCGAAAACCCAATTGATTTTAAATAAACTGGCATAATAGGGTAAAGCATTTCACTGGCTATATCGTTAAAAAAACTAACCAAAGAAATCAAAAGTATTGTTCTTGTAATTATTTTATTCTTGCCCATTTTTAGCATTAAAATATAATTAACACATCTACACAAAATTAAAAAAAATACATCAACTAATCTTACTTTTTACTTGCTTTTAATAACAAACTCATGTTGATAAAGAAACGTTTAAATTTGCAATAATAAGTGTATAATATTACATAAATGTTAAATTTAATTTTGACTAAAATTTCATAAAAGATAGCTTTATAGATATTTTATAAAAAATCGGAAAAGAAAAATTATATCGAAATCCGCAATAAAAAATATTAATCCCATTTTAAACCAATAGGAGACGTTAAAAGTCGAATTAATTGATTTAGTTGTGTTAACCCCGATTTAGTTATTGTTTTAATTGATTAAATTATAATCACCCACGTGCGTGATTCAGTTGCAAATTTTCTAATGAGCAATTTGGGTTAATACTTGATATTACTATTTAGCAATGTTCAAATAAAATAATGTAATTTTGCATTTTTAATTCACTTATCAATAGATATTGATTCTAAGCGAGATTATAAATTTTATTAATTTATAAATGAAATGATTGGATTCGATTTAACGATTAACCTATCTTTGGGAATTACGCTTTTAGCAATTATTGCCATATTTTATACACCATTAAAGCTGAAATCAAATGTGGCTGCATTGGCTGTACTGATTAATGCTTTGCTTTTTAGTTGGCTCAGTTTTCCGGCACTTTATGGCAATATTTTGGAATATTCGCTTTATACAGGAAATTTTATGGGTCATATTCCACTTCGGATTGATGCCTTATCTGCTTGGTTTATACTTATTATCAGTTTTACTACGCTTACAGGTGTAATTTATGGAGGTGGTTATCTTAAGGTTTATCAATCAACCAAATCCGAACTTAATCTGCATTGGATACTATATATGTTGTTTCAGCTTTCGATGATTTGGGTTTGCATGTTGCAGCACGGACTGGCATTTCTGATTGCTTGGGAAATCATGTCGTTATCATCCATGATGCTGGTTATTTTTGAACATCATAATTCGAAAACCATTAAAGCTGGTATCAATTATCTGGTTCAGATGCATATCAGTGTGGTATTGCTATCTGTTGGCTTTATCTGGGTATATTTTCAAACAGGAAGTTTTGATTTCAATGCTTTAAACCTATTTTTCAATGGAAATACCAATATCTGGCTTTTTCTGATTTTCTTTCTGGGTTTTGGCTTCAAAGCCGGATTTATTCCTTTGCATTCATGGTTGCCTCATGCTCATCCGGCAGCTCCATCGCATATTTCCGGAGTAATGTCGGGAGTTATTGTTAAGTTAGGTATTTATGGAATATTTAGAATCATCACATTTTTAAAAGCTGATTTTTTGATACTTGGCGAAATTATAGTAACAGTTTCAGTTTTTACCGGATTATATGGAATTCTGAATGCAGCTGTTCATCGTGATTTTAAGCGGATGTTGGCATACTGTACCATTGAAAATATCGGAATTATCGGAATCGGAATCGGAATTGGAATGATGGGATTGGGAAATAATAATCCGATGCTTTATTATTTGGGATTTGGAGGTGCATTATTACATGTATTGAATCATTCTTTATTCAAATCTTTACTTTTTTATTCTGCCGGTTCGGTTTATCAGCAAACACACACCCGAAACATGGAGAGATTGGGCGGTTTGATAAAATATATGCCTAAAACTGCAGTTATATTTCTGATTGGAGCTATTGCCATTGGTGGAATTCCTCCTTTTAATGGTTTTGTTTCTGAGTTTATTATTTATAGTGGTTTACTCGAAGGAATGAAATCAACTAACTTAAATCAGTTGAGCTTATTAATTCTTAGTTTTGCCGGACTTAGTGTAATCGGTGGCATCTCTATTCTAGCCTTTACCAAAACTTTCGGTACTGTATTTTTAGGAACAGAACGAAGTAAATTAGCCCACAAACCTGTGGAAGTTTCATCAAGAATGTTAATACCTCAATACCTGATAATTGCAATCATGCTTAGCGTTTCTTTTTTCCCTCAGATTTATTTAAAAGCTATCAGCAACATATTGTTTTACATTAATATACATAATTTTCATCTTTATAGCTTTAATCATTCAGTATCGATTATTTCAAATATAAGTATTTACTCTGCATTATTTATTGGTATAATAATATTTATCTGGGGTATTCGTTTTTGGGTTGTAAAAGGAAAATCAAAAGAGATAATGCCAACTTGGGGTTGTGGATATGTGGGTTTGGTTCCTAAAGCACAATATAGTGGAAAATCTTTTTCTAAACCTTTCAGTAAGATACTGGGATTCATAATAATAGAAAAAAAGAAATATAATGAAATAAAATCTGGAGAAATTTTTCCGGTTGTCAGAAACTATGCCTCTAACTATCATGACTTTTTTGAACTGTTTTTTATAAAGCCCCTTGGGAAAAGGATAGTTTTTGCAACTAATTATTTCAAATTCATACAAAATGGCAGGATACAATCCTATGTAATTTATGGAATTGTATTTATTATTGCCATATTTATCATTACAGCTTTAAATATAATATAATGAGATTTATAGCCGCATTTATATTATTACCCTTGGTTTTTACAGTTTTAATTCCATTTGTGAATGTTAGAGGAAAAGGAATTATTATGTTATCAGCCATCATTATAAATGCTTTTTTATCATCATATTACGCTGTAAATACTCTTTTTGGACAGACTTTTGAATTTATTTTGCCCGGAAGTTTAATTTCAGGATTAATTCCTATTCGCATTGATAGTTTATCAGGATGGTTTATGCTGATTATCAACTTCGTATTCATTACCGGAAGTTTTTATGGGATTTTCTATATGAATTCCTATAAAAAACAAATTAACAGTTTAAACCTTCATGCTATAGCTTTAATAATTTTACATTCAGCACTTTTAGGTTTATGCGTAATTCAAAACAGTCTGGTTTTTCTGATTTTTTGGGAATTGATGGCTCTTTCAGCTTTTATTCTTGTAATTTTTGATCATAAAAAAACAGCAACTATCAAAGCCGGAATTAATTACCTTATACAATCTCATGTTTCCATTGTATTTTTAATGTTAGGATTTATATGGGCTGCAATCGATCAAAACAGTTTCGATTTCAATAAGATAACTATATTCGCATCGGAAAATCATGGCAGAGCAATGGTCTTGTTTCTGCTATTTTTTATCGGATTTGCCATCAAAGCAGGCTTTGTACCTTTTCATACCTGGTTGCCTTATGCACATCCGGCAGCACCGGCACATATCTCAGGAATTATGTCGGGAGTTATTATTAAGATTGGAATTTTTGGCATTCTTCGTATGCTTTTACTAATAAAACCCGATTATACCATTATTG
>CAZWRD010000164.1:0-6110 GCA_964636105.1 uncultured Bacteroides sp. | reverse complement strand
ATACATTAACGGAATACCCTTTAAAGTGCTTGATGAGAGAAAAATGAGAGCCAGTGCCGGTATTATGTTCATTTTCGGATTATTTGCCTCAATTAACGGATTTATTTTGAGTCGCTACGAAATCATACCATACATTATGGGTGGATTTGTTTTAAACTTTATGATAGGTTTATTTATCAATCCAAAGTATTCGCCAACCATGATTCTGGCATCAGTCTTTGTGTGGAAACAATCTCCACTTCCTATTGGTGCAGTTCAGAAAAAGTTTGCATGGAGTTTAGGATTGGCACTGTCTTCTACCATATTTGTACTTTCTCTTTTTTTGCAAAACGATAAAAGTTATTTTGAACCAGTTTGTATGCTGTGTCTTATCTGTTTACTGCTGTTATATCTTGAAACAGCTTTTGGTATTTGTGTCGGTTGCAAGTTATACCAACTGGCCGTAGCCATAAAATTGCTTCCTAAACCTAAAGAAAAACCCAACTGCATGGGAAATAGTTGTGAAAATTAATAGAGTAGCATTGTTATAAATAATGGATTTGCATAAACGTCATATCGAAGTTAAGATAAAAGGATAAAAATATTTAATCAAATATATAGCAACTAATTAAAATATTTTTTGTAATTTTGCACTCCATTTTAAAAAAAATAAGTAATAATCATTTAAAAATTAAGAGACAATGTTAAACAATTACGAAACAGTTTTCATTATGACTCCCGTTTTGTCTGATGATCAGATGAAGGAAACTGTAAAAAAATTCCAGTCTTTTTTGAAAGAAAAAGGAGCTGAGATTGTTTTTGAAAACAATTGGGGATTAAAAAAATTGGCTTATCCAATTCAGAAAAAATCAACAGGATTCTACTATTTAATTGAGTTTAAAGCAGAGGGTGACCTTATTGCTGATTTAGAAGTTGTTTACAAACGTGATGAACGTTTATTAAGATTTTTAACCGTAAAACTTGATAAACATGCAATTGCATACAACGAAAAAAGACGCAATTTAGCTTCAGAAAAAAAAGAAAAAGCTGAAAAAACAAATCACATCGAGTTAAATTAATACATTTTTTAATTTAAAAAATTCAAAACAATGGCAGACAATAGTTCAGAAATCAAATATTTAACCCCGATTGCGGTTGAAACTAAAAAGAAAAAATATTGCCGTTTCAAAAAAAGCGGTATTAAATACATCGATTATAAAGATGCAGACTTTTTATTGAAATTTATTAACGAACAAGGTAAAATTCTTCCAAGAAGATTAACTGGAACTTCAAATAAATATCAGAAAAAAGTATCTCAAGCAGTAAAAAGAGCAAGACACCTTGCTTTATTACCATATGTAGCAGATTTATTAAAATAAGGAGGGAAGAACAATGGAAATAATTTTAAAACAAGACGTAGCAAACTTAGGTTATAAAGATGACCAAGTTAAAGTAAAAAACGGATATGCTCGTAACTATCTTATCCCTCAAGGATTTGCAATAATGGCATCTGAAACCAATAAAAAAATCCACGCTGAAAACTTAAAACAACGTGCTTTTAAATTGGAAAAAATTAAAAACGAAGCTGAAACTTTGGCTAAAGCATTGGAAAATGTTGTTGTTAAAATTGGAGCTAAAGCAGGAACTTCTGGAAAAATTTACGGTTCTGTAAATTCTATCCAAATTGCTGAAGCACTTAAAGAACAATACAATTACGATATCGACCGAAGAAAAATCGTTATTGATGGCGAATCAGTAAAAGAATTAGGTACTTACAAAGCAAAAATTAACTTACACAAAGAAATTAAAGCTGAAATCAGTTTTGAAGTATTTGCTGAATAATTATTTTGCTTAAATATAAAAAAGACCCGGTTTTTTCGCCGGGTTTTTTTATTTTTGTAATATGCTTTCAAAAAACAAAATAAAATTTCTTAATTCTTTGAAATTGAAAAAATTCAGAGATGAAAACCAACAATTTATTGCAGAAGGCGATAAATTGGTAAGAGATTTATTATCTGGAAATTTTCAAATTCACGAAATATTTGCAACACACAAATGGTTAGATAACAATATATTACCATCTAACAACATTATTGTAAACGAAATAAATGAGGATGAACTAAGTAAAATTAGTCAATTATCTACTCCAAATCAGGTTTTGGCTGTTGCCAAATATCAAAAAAAAGAAATAAATTATTTCGAAATTTTCAACAATCTTACCTTAATGCTTGATGAAATTAAAGATCCAGGAAATATGGGTACTATCATTCGCATTGCTGATTGGTTTGGTATTTCAAACATCATTTGTTCTGAAGATACTGTTGATACTTATAATCCAAAAGTTGTACAATCTACCATGGGTTCAATTGCTCGAGTAAATATTTATTATACTAATTTAGCTGAGTTATTGAAAAAAACTCCCGAAAATACGCCTGTTTATGGCACATTACTCACTGGAGAAAATATCTATGAACAGAATTTAAGCAAAAATGGCATAATTATTGTTGGGAATGAGTCAAGGGGAATTTCAGATGATTTGCAGCAATATATTACACATAAATTACTAATTCCTTCTTATGCACAAAATGCTGATAATAAAGCTGAATCATTAAATGCTTCTGTTGCAACAGCAATAATTTGTGCAGAATTCAAACGAAAGTTCAATTAATTTGTTTATATATAAAAAAATACATCATTATGAGAAAAATACTTTTGATATTCGTTTTAATCACTTCATTTACAACACTAAACAGTTGCAAAAAAGACAGCAATGGCAATGTTGTTATTCCATCAATGTCAGCAAAAATAAATCTGGCAGATTGGAGTTCTTTAGTAAGAACAGCAACCATTACCGGAAATACACTTTCTGTAAATGGATCTTCACTTGGTGGTGAAATCATTCAACTTACTGTTACACCTGATAATAATGCCACTTTGGCTACAAATGTATCATACACCATTTCAGTTACCAGCTTTTACAAGAAATCTATCAATGCAAGTCTTGAAGATGCATATTTTGCATTATCAGGTACAGTTAAACTAACTCAATTAGACCTAACAAATAAACTAATTTCAGGAACTTTCAACTTTAGTGCTTCTTCTACAAATTTTGGTTTGGCTGCTATAACCAACGGTGAATTTACAAATATTTCATTTACAGCATTATAAAACAAAACTTAAAAGATGGATAAATTTAATTTATCCATCTTTTTTACTCAACAATAATTGTTGATTATTGTTATAATACAAATAATTTTTATATGCTCAAACTTCTTATACCTGTAATAATTATACTTGGTCTAGCAGTTCTCGGAATTGCCATTAAAATGTTTTTTATTAAAGATGCACAATTTAAGAAAACATGCAGTTCTGTGGATATCGGAAATGGCCAGAAAGTTGGATGTAGTTGTACTTCAACAGTTCATGAAGAATGCAAAAATTACAAAGAGCATCATGGCTAATTACTGATTTCTTCCAAAATTCCTTTTAATCCAGAAGTTAAATAAGTTTTATTTCTACCTTCTTCATCAGAATATATTAAATAAGCTTCAATATTTTTGTTTTTCGATAAGAATTCTTTTGTTTTTTCCAAGCCCATAACCATAAATGCCGTGGCATAAGCATCAGCTTCCCAAGTATTATTAGCAACTACAGACGCACTTAATAATGAATGTTTTACAGGATAACCAGTTCTTGGGTCAATCGTATGCGAATATCGTACACCATTCTCTTCATAATATTTACGATAATTTCCTGACGTAGCCAAAGCCCTATTGAACAATTCAATTTTTGCTTCTAAAACTCTCTCGTCTTCGGCATGTTGAGTTGGTTTTTCAATTCCAACCATCCATTTGCTTGCATCTGGCTTACTCCCTTTACCTAAAACTTCACCTCCTACATCTATCAAATAATTTAAAATACCTTTGCTTTCTAAAAAAATCGAAATCACATCTACCGAATATCCCTGAGCAATTGCATTAAAATCAATTTTTATATTTGGATTATTTTTGGTCAAATTTCCATTTTTTAATTCAACATTTTCATATCCAATAAATTTCAACAAACTATCTACTTTGTGCTGATTTAATTTTGATCTGCTTTCGAAACCAAAACCCCATGCATTAACTAACTGACCTACTGTAATATCAAAATTTCCATCTGTTTCTTTACAAATACGCATCGATTTATTAAAAATATCAACAAAAATGCTATCTAAAATTACAGTTGAATCATTATTATTAACCCTACAAATAACTGAAGTAGGTTCCCATAAAGATACACTTTTATCAAAAGCTTTCAATATGGAATCAATTTGTATCTGATAATTAGTTGCATCCTCCGCATAATAGGTTATCGAATAATAAGTTCCCTGTGCTTCGCCATTAAATTTTACCAATTGCAATTCCTTTTTCCGATTACAAGAAATTAAAGCTAAAGACATTAAAAACAAGACTAAAAAAGAATTTTTCATAAATTTAAACCTTTTTAAATTATTAAATATTTTTATTTTCCTAATCACTAGACTGATAATTAATAATTTAATTAATCAAGAACCATTTTGATAATCGTTTATAAAACTAGAATAGTATAATTCTATTCTAATTTGTCAATGATACAATATCAATGATATTATATTTTGCATTTTATGCAAAATAAATACATTTTTACCAATTATTAAAAGAAAAAGGATTAATTGATTAGATTAATTATTTTAACTTTGCGACAAATACATAAAAAATGAATAAAGAACCTTTTTTAAGAAAATTTCCACATCTATTTAAACTAATTAGTTTACTGGTTATCATAATAATATCTGCATTTATCATCAATTTACTCGCAGTGCTTATTGCATTACCTATTTGGGGAAATGGTGTAATTATAACATTTACCGAAGGAATGAACTTAAATAATTCAGAAAATATTGGATTTTATAAATTTCTACAAATTTTTAATCATTTGGGTATGTTTATAATCCCCTCTTTAATATTTGCTTTTCTTGTTAACACGAATATAAGTAAATATCTAAGAATAAACAAATTACCTAAACTATTTACAATTCTAAGTGGAATTTTATTAATTATAGTTTGCTTGCCTCTAATTAATTGGCTAATGACAATAAACAATATGTTGAAATTGCCAGAAGCATTATCAGGCATAGAAGAATGGATGCGCAAAACAGAAGACAGTGCCGAATTGATTACCAATTTGTTTCTGAATGTAAATGGTGTAGGAGCTTTACTCATTAACATTTTTATGATTGCTGTAATTCCTGCTGTTGGTGAAGAGTTTCTATTCAGGGGCGTATTGCAGAAGCAATTTAAATTGTGGTTTGGAAATATACATGTAGCGATTTTTGTTGCAGCTTTTTTATTTAGTGCAATGCATATGCAGTTTTTTGGGTTTATACCACGCCTTGTTTTAGGATTAATTCTAGGTTACTTATACTATTTCAGCAAAAATTTATGGATACCTATAATCGTCCACTTTTTCAATAATGCGATAGCAGTAATAATTTATTATCTGAATCACAATAAAATCATCAGTTCAGATATCGATAAATTGGGCAGTAATACCGAAGAATATTTTTTAATAATAGGAAGTTTTATATTTACAGTTATTTTATTATTAAGCATTTACAAAAGGGAAGCTTTTAGAAAAAGCTACAAAATAAAAAAGGAGGATTAAAATCCTCCTTTTTTAATATAAGTAAAAGGTAATTATTCAATTTTACCTCTACGAGTAGCATACGTAATTTTAAAAGCACCTACCTGACGAAGTTCCTGTTTGATATCAGTTACAATACCCATCTTTACATTTCCGTCAACTTTTAAAGTAGTACTTAATAAAGGTCTGTCAACCTCGTTTCTCGCAGCTCTTTCTTTTTCAACAAACTCGCGGATGTCTTTCACTTCAGCAAATTGATCATTAAGCTGAATACGAGGCTCAGTTCCATACATTGCAGATTTCATAGGTTCGCCAACATAAATGCTACTTGCCAATGATTTCTTTTCAAGTTTCTGAATTTCTGTAGCTTGTGGTGGCAATACTTTAACAAATAAAGTAGCTTCACGCATATTGGTAATAACCATAAAGAAAAACAAAAACATGAAAATAATATCAGACATTGATCC
>CAZWRD010000163.1:0-6163 GCA_964636105.1 uncultured Bacteroides sp. | reverse complement strand
TGATTTGCAACTGCTTCCATTAGCTTTCTGATTTCTTCCTCATCGCCCAAAAAGTAATCTTTTTGTAAATTCAGTTGATCGTCAAATTCAAATACATAAGGAATACCGGTTGGCAGATTCAGATTTACAATATCTTCATCGCTAATGTTTTTCAGATACTTAATAATACCTCTTAAACTATTGCCATGGGCGGCTACCAATACCTCGCCGGTTTCCATTAATTTTTTTGAAATATTATTTTCCCAATAAGGAACAATGCGGTCAACCGTTTCTTTTAACGATTCGGTCAAAGGAATTAATTCCGTGTCAACATCCTGATATTTCATATCTAAGCGAGGATTGCGTTCGTCATTTTCAGCCAAGGCAGCAGGTGGAATATCATAACTGCGGCGCCATACCAAAACTTGTGCATCGCCATATTTTTGGGCAGTTTCAGCTTTGTTTAAACCCTGTAATTCGCCATAATGCTTTTCATTCAAACGCCAGGTTTTTTCAACAGGTAGCCATAATAAATCCATTTCCTCTAAAATAAAATTCAATGTCTTAATGGCTCTTTTCAAATAAGAAGTATAGGTATATTTAAAATTAAAATGATGGTCTTTTAATACTTTACCACCTTTTTTGGCTTCTTCTACTCCTTTTTCCGATAAATCTACATCGGTCCATCCTGTAAAACGATTTTCTTTATTCCATTGACTTTCGCCATGTCTTACTAACACTAACCTTTTCATACTGAATATATTTTATTAAACTATTTGCTTTTTAATTCTTCTTTTAATTCTTTTCCAAAATCTTCTTTCCAATTATGTTTATACCGCAATTTATCTTTATTTGCAAGATATACAATTACAATTCCGGCTATAATAAAGGGAATACTAAGCAATTGTCCCATATTAAGCAACATCCCCTTTTCGAAGTTTACTTGTGTTTCTTTCAAAAATTCTACTACAAATCGTATTGAAAACAAAACGATTAGAAATGTTCCAAACAAAAAACCATTGTTGGGCAATCCATCTTTTTTGTAATAATACCAACGCAACATAAAAAACAAAGCCAAATAGCTTAATGCTTCATAAATTTGAGTTGGATGACGAGGAATTGTTTGATTATCTCTCATAAAAACAAAACCCCATGGCAATGCAGTTTCATGACCATAAATTTCTGAATTCATCAGATTTCCCATTCTGATAAAAAAACCTGCCAAAGCTACAACAATTACTATCCGATCAATCGTCCACCAAAAATCGGGCTTTTGAAATTTTGAAAATAAAAACAACGCAAAAATAATTCCGATAGCTGCACCATGACTTGCCAAACCTCCATGCCAAATATACAGAATTTCGATTGGATTGCTCAAATAATAAGCCGGCTCGTAAAACAAACAATGCCCTAAACGTGCTCCAATAACAGTTGAAATAATCATATACATTGCCAACTTATCTAAAACGGCAACAGGAACTTTTTCTTTTTTAAAAAAACGTTCCATAATCAAATAACCAACATAAAACCCACCAGCAAAAAGCAACCCATACCACCTTACTGACAAAGCACCCAGACTGAATATTTCAGGATTTGCATTCCAATTAATAAATTCCAATACCATATATAAATTTTTGAAAAGCAAATTTATAAAACAATATCAAACAATTTGATGTGGTTAACGTTTTTTATGATATTGTTAATAAGAATTTTTGTAAATATTACGATATTTGCACAGCTTAATTTCTAATTATATAAATGCATACAGAAGGGAGAAAAAAGTGGCTCATAAAGCTTAAAAACAAATACCGACTGGTAATTATGAATGATGACACTTTTGAAGAAAAGTTATCATTCCGATTATCAAGACTTAATGTTTTTGTTGCTATTGGTGCAACCGCTATTTTTCTTGTTTTTGCCACGACTTATATTATTGCTTTTACTCCACTTAGAGAATATATTCCAGGTTATACCAACCTAAAACTCAATAAAGAATCTTATAACAACTTACTAAAAATCGACTCCTTGGAAAATGAAGTGAGAAGCAGAGAACTTTATTTTAAAAACCTTAGATTGATTTTATCAGGACAAGCTATTATTGACTCGGTAACTCCCTATTCGAAAGATACCAGCAAAAAATACAACAACATAACAATTATAAAATCGAAAGAAGATTCAATTTTAAGGAAACAAATTGAAAATGAGAATAAATATGATTTATCATCACAAGACCTTACTGTTGAAAACAATAATCAAACCCAAAATATTAATGCTTCAATAAGTGGATTTTTCTATTTCACACCACTCAAAGGTATAGTTATCAATGGCTTTGATGCATCAAAAAACCATTATGGAATTGATATAGCAGGTAAAAAAAACGATGTAATCAAATCTGTTTTAAACGGCACGGTAGTTTTTTCGAATTGGACTTTAGAAACCGGTTATATTATTGGCATTCAACATCAACACAATTTAATTTCCGTTTACAAACACAATTCAGCATTGCTTAAGAAAACCGGCGATTACGTTAAAGCCGGTGATGCCATTGCTTTTATTGGCAATAGTGGCGAATTATCAAGTGGACCTCATCTGCATTTTGAACTATGGTACAACGGAAGTCCGGTTAATCCCAAAGATTATATTACTTTTTAACTCTATTTACTGATGAAAAAACGCATAGCGGTTTTAGGTTCTACAGGTTCTATAGGAACACAAGCTTTGGAAGTTATCAAATCGCAACCTGAATATTTACAAGCCGAAATTCTTACAGCTCATTGCAATGCTGATTTATTGATACAACAGGCTATTGAATTTCAGCCTAATGCAGTTGTAATTGGGGTTGATAAATTATATGATAAAGTAAAAAATGCTTTGTCATCCTATGATATTAAAGTTTTTGCTGGCGAAGAATCAATAAATCAAATTGTTGAATCGGATGAAGTGGATATGGTATTGGCTGCAATTGTGGGTTTTGCTGGTTTAAAATCAACGTTAAAAGCCATTGAAGCAAAAAAACAAATTGCGCTGGCTAACAAAGAAACCATGGTTGTTGCCGGGCAGTTGGTAAACAAAATCGCTAACGAAAACGCAGTAAATATTTTGCCTGTTGATTCTGAACATTCGGCTATATTCCAATGCCTTGCAGGTGAATTTCACAACCCTGTTGAAAAAATTTATTTAACCGCTTCTGGTGGACCTTTTAGAGGTAAAGATCGTGAATTTTTATCTAAAGTAAAAAAAGAAGACGCCTTAAAACATCCTAATTGGGAAATGGGCAAAAAAATCACCATCGATTCGGCCACGCTCATTAACAAGGGATTGGAAGTGATTGAAGCAAAATGGTTATTTGGTCTAAAACCCGAACAAATTGACGTAATTATCCATCCTCAATCTATTGTGCACTCCTTGGTTCAATTTCAGGATGGGTCTTTAAAAGCTCAAATGGGTTTGCCCGATATGAAATTGCCGATTCAATATGCTTTTACCTATCCCAACCGTTTAAAAACAGATTTCGAACGATTTAACTTTACAAATTATCCACAACTAAACTTTGAAAAACCTGATATGGAAGTTTTTAAAGGTTTGGGCTTAGCTTTTGAAGCTATGAACAGAAAAGGCAATATGCCTTGCGTTTTAAATGCTGCAAACGAAATAGTTGTTGCTGCATTTTTGCAAGACAAAATAGGTTTTCTCGAAATGAATGATGTGATAGAAAATTGTTTACAAAAAATGGATTATATCGAAAATCCAACTTTGGATGATTATATACAAACTGACAAAATAACACGTATATTTGCCAAAGAATTCATTAAATAAAATTAGAAAAATACATATTTATGGGAATATTAACGCAAGCATTAGGCTTGATTTTAAGTTTATCAATATTAGTATTGTTGCATGAAGCAGGACATTTTGCTTTTGCAAGATTGTTTAAAACCAGAGTAGAAAAGTTTTATCTTTTCTTTGATCCTTGGTTTTCACTTTTTAAGTTTAAAAAAGGTGATACTGAATACGGTATAGGTTGGTTGCCTTTGGGCGGTTATGTAAAAATATCTGGCATGATTGACGAATCTATGGACAAAGAAGCAATGAAACAACCACCTCAGCCTTGGGAATTCAGATCGAAACCAGCATGGCAACGATTATTGATTATGATTGGGGGTGTTTTGGTTAATTTTCTGTTGGCAATGTTTATTTATGCCATGATTTTATTTGCCTGGGGTAAAGAATACCTGCCAGTAAAAAATGTTACTTATGGATTTCAGTATAATGAAGTTGCTAAAAAAGCAGGTTTTCAGAATGGTGATAAAATTTTAACGATAGATAATCAGGAAGTTGAAAAAATAAGTGACATCTCAAAAAAGGTATTGATTGATGGGGCAAAATCGGTAAAAATTAATCGCAATGGCGAAACTATTGATATTGCCATGCCAAAAGATTTTACAAAACAATTATTGGCTAGCAATGCCAAATCTTTTGCTGACCCACGTTTCCCTTTTGTAATTTTTAAACTCGAAAAAGGAAATCCTGCCGAAAAAGCCGGACTTATTGAAGGCGATCAGATTGTAAAAATCAACAATGATACTACTCCTTTTTACAACGATTATATCGAAATAGTTGAAAAACTAAAAGGCAAAGAAATTGAAGTTACTTATTTGCGTAATAATATAGCTAACAATGCAAAACTTACCCTAACCGAAGAAGGAAAAATGGGTGTATATCCGAAAGATCCAACTGAATACTTTGAAATCAACAAAGTGGAATATGGATTTTTTGAATCTATACCTGCTGGTATTAGTTTAGGAATTGAAACATTGGGCAATTATGTAAAACAGCTTAAATTGGTATTTACAAAAGAAGGTGCTAAACAAATTGGTGGCTTTGGTGCTATTGGTGGTTTATTTCCTAAATCATGGGATTGGGAACAATTTTGGAATATGACTGCATTATTATCGGTAATACTTGCATTTATGAATATATTACCTATTCCGGCATTGGATGGGGGGCATGTTTTGTTTTTGATATATGAAATTGTAAGTGGACGCAAACCCAGCGAAAAATTTATGGAATATGCACAAATTGCGGGTATGGTATTGCTTTTTGGTTTGCTGATATTTGCAAACGGAAACGATATTCTGAAAATGTTTAAATAAAAAAACGGATACTTTGCCAAGCTCAATAACCAAAGTATGTGATTGAGCGTAACAAATCCGGGAATTAATACATATAAAAATACCGCTGTACTCATTGTATTGCGGTATTTTTTATTGTTTTAATTACTATGTCTCAAAAAAAAAGTATTTTTGTAAAATAATTATAAAAATTTTATGCCTAATTTATACATCGTTGCAGGACCAAATGGTGCAGGTAAAACTACAGCTTCGTTTGCAGTTTTACCACAAATGCTTCATTGCAATGAATTTGTAAATGCAGATGAATTGCCAGAGGTTTATCTCCATTTCAGCCGGAAATTGTTGCGATTGAAGCAGGTAAAATAATGATAAATCGTATTAATGAATTGATTAAACAAAAAAAAGATTTTGCCTTCGAGACCACACTTGCACCTGAATCTCATGTGAATACAATAAATTTTGCAAAAGAAAACGGATACAATATAACTTTGGTTTTCTTTTGGTTAAATTCTTTTGAATTAGCTATTGAGAGGGTGAAAATGAGAGTAAATGAAGGAGGTCATAACATCCCAACTGACACTATTAAAAGAAGATATATAAATGGGTTGCAAAATCTTACTAACTTATATATTGAAATTTCAGATTATTGGTTAATAATAAATAATTCGATAAAACCAGGAAAAATTATTGCTGAAGGAATTAATAATAATGTAGTTACTGTTTATGATAATGAAATTTGGAATACAATAATAAATAAAAATAATGGCTGATAATAATTTAAATATTGAAGAATTAAGAAATAAAATTTTGAAAGGAATTGAAATTGCTTTTCAAAATTTAGTTATTAAAAAGAAAAAAGAAAACGGAGAATTTGTTTTTTCTGAAAAAGGTGAAATTTATAAAGTTAAAGCTAAGGACTTGTAATATACTATAAGCAACAATTCACTGACCATTTACCTTATTGAATAAAAATCCCTTTCACTCCACAACCAGCCCCTGCTGGCCTCTGATATTGCCTTTTTCTTTTATGATGGCTTTGTAGTAGCCTTTGG
>CAZWRD010000162.1:0-6186 GCA_964636105.1 uncultured Bacteroides sp. | reverse complement strand
ATGGAGTTGTCGTACATGGCTTCGCAATAGAGCGTTGGCAGATAAAATCTTCCCAGATAACTCGGATTCAGCATGATTTTGAATGTTTTAGACTGATTAGGATTGAGATCGAAATAAGTATATACTCTATCGTCGCGGATATCCTGATAAGTAAAATTAGAAGCAGTTGCTGTGGATTGAGCAGCAAATTCACTCATACGGGTATTGAAGATTTCCCACCCTGAAGGAAATATTTGCGACAATGCCATTTGTCGGTAAATTCCTCTGTTACCAGGATTTGTAACCGTAACCTCAACTACAAAATTAGTTCCCTGTTCCAATTTTTGTGGGTTAATAGCTTGTCCTCCTGGTGTTTTATATGAAACAGTCATCCGCAAATCATTCTGTGCACCCGATTTATCTCCATTAACAGGAACTCCTTGTGTTATAATTCTGGCATATAATAAATTACTTCCATTATTTGTAACTGTAGTTTTTCCTTTTTTAGCGGTTGCCAATATATTCAAATCGGTTTTGGTAATTGATTTTTTGGATTGATGTGCAGTAAGTTGTCCGTTATCAATCTTATAAGAAACATTAATACCGGCTCCACTCGTATTTCCTATAAATTTAGAAATGGCAATCAGACTGTAAGCTGTGGTTTGGGTACTCATCCATTCATTTTTACACAATTGTACGGAAATATCCTTAATCAGTTGAGCTGCTTTTGTTTTCTGATTCATCAGACTTAAAGTTTCGATAATCATAGCTTTATCTCTTACATCAGAACCATAAGTGTACCAAAGTTCGCGGTAAGGTTTTATAAAATAAATAGCATTAGCAATCAGTTTTTTAGCAATTTCAGTATTGCCTGCTATTTGATAAGCAGCAGCCAAACGCCAACGTGCAGCCAATGAAAGCGATGAAGATTCATAAAGTTTATTCATAGCACCTAATTCGGGAGCTTTGGCAAGTGCCAGTGTATATAAACGGTAAGCCTGTACCAGATCATCATTATAATAGCTGGCATTAACCGACCAGGTTACTGCTTTTTGTTTTTGGAATTTTTTCCAGGCTGACATAAATCCTAATGGTAACTGATAACCTTTCAATTCAGCTTCTATCATAAAATGACCAGCATAGTTTGTTCCCCAATCATCAGCATATTGTGCACCTTGCCAATAACCCATGCCACCATTTGCCAACTGGAATGATTTTAATCGCTGTATAGCTGCTTTGATATTCTGTTCTGTTCTGGTTTTCTGATTTGCAGTGAGTTCAACCAAATCGGCCAGATACAATTGTGGAAATACCGAAGAAGTAGTTTGTTCGATACATCCGTGTGGATATTCAATCAGATAACTCAAACGTTTTTCGAGATTTAATGGGGGCATTGAAGAAATTTCAAGTACACCTTTGTTACTTCCCTGCATACCTATTAAATTGTAACTTGCATTCCATGTTTTACCGGGCTGTATAATTCCTTCGTAAACATCAACCACTTTCGGATTGGGATTTCTAACATCAATTTCAATATCATGAACTGCCTTTTGATTTCCACTGCTAGCGATAATTTTGATTTTACCAACGCCAACCAATTCTTTTACTTTCAGTTCGAAATTTACCATTTCATCGCTTGGCATTTTGAAAGTCAGATTGCGTGAATTTCCTCCATTTACGGTAAACATATTATCAGCAATTATCTGCACCTTTACGTTTTTCACAAAGTTTTCCATAGCAAACACACTAACCGGAACTTTTACGGTTTCGCCAGGGCCAACCACTCTTGGCATAGTTCCCAGAACCATTAATGGCTTACGCACAGCCACTGCTTTTTCAGCAGAACCGTATTTGCCATTATCTCCGGCTACCACCATTACACGAACAGAACCAATATATTGCGGCATTTTAAAAGTGTGAGTCTTGGATTGACCTTTACCCAATTGAAATGGTCCGAGGAATTTTACCATAGGAGGAAAACGATTGGCTTTCAAACTGCCTTTGTTCAGTCCTTCGCCATCACCGCCTATACTTAAAATCCGCTGTAATTCACCCGAATATGCACCCATTACCATATCAAATAAATCCCAGGTTTTGATACCCAATGCTTCGCGTGCATAAAAACTGGCCCATGGATTTGGCGTTTTGAAACGGGTTAAATCCAATAAACCTTCATCAACTACAGCTAAAGTATAAGTCATGGCTTTGCCTTTTTGCTCTTTAACTGTTATTGAAGCATTTTGCTCAGGAAGAAGCACATCCTTCATTATAATCTGAGGTTCTAGATGTGTGTTTGGATCTTCAACCAAAATCGGGATTACACCATACAAACGAATTGGCAAATCATTCACTGTTTGAGCATGTGGTTGAATTAAAGTTACATAAGCATAACAATTAGGTGCCATATCAGCTGTTACATCAAAGACAAATTCTGTAGTCCCTTGCTTGGTTGGTATCCAGAATGATTTCAATACTTTTGATCCAGTTTCTAATGTTAGCAAGGCTCTGCCATTTTCAGAAGTCTGAGGAATAGTAATTTTAACCTTTTCGCCAACATTGTACTTATCTTTATCTGCACTGAAAGTAAGCATGGTAGCAGCTTGTTTTTCGCCATCCTGCGAACGTGAATAGCCATACCAGTCCACATAAACTACTTTACCACAACTATGTCCCGATTTCAGGTCGGTAACTTTAATCAGATAACGCCCCCAGTTTTCGCGATCAACATATAATGAATAATTTGCTCTACCTCCGCTGGTAGAAATAGTCGCAGTATCTTTTAGCTGACTGTAAGATGTTGAAATAAAATCGGCTTGCGATCCCGATTCAGAATTATCCCACCACCAGCGCCATTCAAGTTTATACAATTCAACTTTCAGTTTATTGGATGGAACAATATTTCCTTTAAAATCAAGATTCAGTAAATTAATGGCATATTTCTTTTCGGTGTAAAGCATACGGTCGTTATTGGCATTCTGAGGAACACTAACACCAGCATAAGTCTGATAAGGATAATAAGGTAAGGTAAATCTGTCAACGCTGAAATCGCCACCATTTTCGAAAACCGTTGTTTCAAAGTTGGCTTTCAGCATACCGGGTGCAGCTGAAGAAATATTGATATCGGGCGTTATTGTGGCTTTACCGCTTGCATCCAATTCACCGCTAAATATGGTCTGATTTTCGGAAGAAAAACCTGATGCAGGGTTATCGAAAATAAAATTCGGATATTTTTTAAAAGTAATTGAAGACTTTGTAAGTGTTAGATTTACGGTTGCTTTCAGATTTTTTGCTATTGCTCCGGTAAGCCATCTGGCTTCCAGATTTCCGACAGCTTTATCATCTTTTGCCAGAAATTCTTTTGCAAAACCAAAATTGATTTTCAATCGGTTAGGTTTAACGGTTTCAATTTTTAATGGTTTATGAAACTCAACGCCGCCTACTTTTACTTTGGCTTGCCAGTTTCCAGTTGGTGCATTGCGTTCAGTGTTAGTTCTGAAATCATAAAAGCCGTTTATTCCGATGGTTCTCACCATTCGTTTTACGATTTGTCCGTTAGGGTTTACCAAATCCAAAGAAACAGGATGACCCTCGGGCAATACTTTCTCTTTATCTTCCAATATAAAAGTCAGATACAGTGAATCACCCGGACGCCATACACCACGTTCGCCATAAATAAAACCTTTCAAACCTTTCTGAACAGTTTCGCCGCTAACATCAAACATACTGAGCGATAAAGCAGAACCTTCCACCATTTTCAGGTAGCCACGCTGCATATCTTTTTTGGCAATTACCACAAAGGGCCTGCGTTTCAGCTTTATTTCAGCCATACCATCGCTATTGGTTGATGTACTTCCAAGCATTTGTTGCTGATAATCGTAAAATTCGAGTTTTACATCCGAAAGTGGTTTGGTAGAGACCAAATCAGTTACATAGAGATTATAACTTCCATTGGCTCCTGCTTTGGAAATAATTCCCAAATCGGATGCCAAAACATTGCGTACAATTGATTTTTCATAATAATAGGATTTGTTGCAAGGATTTTCACGTTTGTCCCAATCATAATCGTAATAACCATCTTCATCATAATATTCACCATAATAGTAATTGTCGTAATACCAGCCATCTTCATCATTATTATCATCATTCCACGAAACAAGATCTACATCATCTTCTTCTGTTTCTCCTTCACATTTGTAAGTTGAATATTTTTTCTTAAAACTTATTTTTACAGCATAAATTGCACCTTGTTCCGGTTTTATAAGTTGCGATAAATCAATGGAAAATCGATTCCATTTGTTATAATTAACTACATTATTCAAAGGAACAGTTTTTTTCAAAACGGTTCTGCCCACTCTTGCCAACTGATCCTGACCCGTTAAATCGTTTACCTGCAAAAATTGAATGATATTATTTTCATATATACGGACTACTTTTATATCAACTGCTTTCAGATTAACAGCCTCAAAAGGCAACAGTAAACCATTGGAAGACGGCATTATAACCCCATTCCCTATAAATCTTACACTTGGTTTTAAATCTTCAAATGTTATTTCTTTAGAAACTGTGAGATTCAAACTTTCGTTATTGCTATTGCGGATAGTCGGTTCGAAGGTTAATGTTGATGTTCCTGTTTTTTTGGCAGGCATAAATATTTTCAATTCATTATCTTCAACCGTATAGCGCAAATCCATAGAGGAAGCCAGTTTTATTAATCCTTCTAAATTCTGGTTTTCCTGTAAAGGATCGGAAAATTGTGCCAATATGTATTGCTCTGGATTTTGAACCATTTTTACATTTAATAATTTAAATTCGCCTAGATATGGAATTTCAATATTCTGTTCTCCTTTGGTTTTTGCTTGTATGGCTTTACCTTTATAACTTAATGTTACATAGCTTTTCTTGTTGCCTCGCATTACTGAATCTACCTGAAAGTAATGTGTTTTATTTGCGGCATCATGTACCCAGGTAATTTTCAGATTTTTATCATCCTGATTTGCCGTAAGTACTTTTTCAACTTCCTTATCATCAGCAATATCAGCGGTTAATATTCTTCCGTAAAGTTTCTCTCGGCTCAAATCGCTCTTATTGTATGCTTTATGATTATCGATAATAACTTCATAATCCTGTTGCATGGTTTGAAACTGAAATTCCATGGTTTTTAATGAATCAGGAATCTTCATCAGTTTTGAAAGATAAAATTCGGCTTCATAAAATTTCTTTGGAGGAAGTTTTTCGTCGGGGCGAAACTCAATCGTACGGCTGTCAACCCAAAATGCCTTTCCTTTAATATTTGGCGAAAAACTAAACAATTTTTCAGTAACTTCCTGATTAAACAAAGCCGAATCGGCATAATCATTCGCAAGCCTCACTTTTATGGAAGTGTGGGTAGAAACTACACCCGTAGTAAAAGCCTGCACATACTCTTTAAAGGCCGGATTTACGGGTTTGAACTCATGTTTTTGAAATGTAACTTTGTAAATTACAAAGGCAAGCACCAAAACAGCGATAGCTGTTACACCGATAGTTAGAAATCTTTTTTTCATTGTAATTGAATGGATTATTGTTTAGATTTTCACGATAACGAAAGTAGTAAATAAATTGTTATGTAGTTATGAAAATATTTATTTAGCGGAAAATATTTCTAAGTTTTGAGAATAAAAAAAAGAGCCACTTCGCATTTGGAGTTGAAGCAGCCCTCTTTACAACAAATTATGGGTATTACTTTTATATTGACACTTTTACATTCAATTTGGTTGTACCATTAAAGAGTTATTTTGTTATTATTATTTTTCCTGTTAAGGCCGAATTTCCACAATTAAATTGATAAAAATATAGTCCTTTAGTCATATTACTTACATCTATTTCATATTTATAGTCACCGGCTTTCTGCTGAATGTTAAGGATTGATTTTATACATCTTCCTTCAATATCCATCAATTTTAATTCTACAACATCCGTTTTATCTATTGCATATCTGAAAAACAATTTATCGCTTGCCGGATTCGGATAAACCTCAAAATCGGTTTTAACAAAAGCCTCATCCAAACCTGTAAATCCTACATAAATGGTATTGGATTGCGCAGAAGTAATCCCATTTATACTAACCTTACAATAATAATGACCTGTTTGAGTTGCCGTATAAGTTTGCGAATTAGCTCCTTGAATGGCATTGTTCTCGAAATACCACTGATTACCTGTTGAATAACT
>CAZWRD010000161.1:0-6246 GCA_964636105.1 uncultured Bacteroides sp. | reverse complement strand
TTAATTGAAATTAGAAATAAAAATCAACTATCTATTGGCAAAACACATCAAAATGTCGATTTTTTTTCTGAAAAAACAAGTAATTTGTAATTTTGCAAACAAATATTAATATTAAATTAATATTTATGTTTTGCAATAAATATATTTATTATTTTTGTTGATTGATTAAAACAAATGTTTGCAACTATAAAGCTATGAATAAATCAAAAAATATCTTAAGTCTTTTACTTATATTTATTTCGTTATTTAGTTTTGCTCAAAGCAAAAAAGATATCAGAAATAACAAAATTGCTTCAGAAACAGCCATGATTACGGTTACAGAAAATGGTAAAGAGATAACTTACAAGGATTCTTATACAATATATGATAAAAATGGAAATGTGATTGAACAAACGGAATTCAACCGCGATGGTAGTATCAAAAACAAAGAAACTAATAAATTTGATGCAAATAAAAACAAAATAGAAACAACCGAATATAACGAAAAAGATAAAACTACTACAAAAACAACTTTTGTTTACGATAAAAATGACAACAAAATTTTAGAAACCGAATATGATGGCAAAGGGAAAATTATAAGACAATCTGCTTATATTTATAATAACAAAGGTTTTAAAACTGAAAAAAGAACCGTAGATGGAAATAAAAAATTAATTGCAATAAAAAAACACTCCTATTCTACCAAATAATAATGGAAGAAATAAGCATAATACTTGATAAATTTGAACCTATTACATTAAAAG
This sequence comes from uncultured Bacteroides sp., assembly GCA_964636105.1. Taxonomy (GTDB): domain Bacteria; phylum Bacteroidota; class Bacteroidia; order Bacteroidales; family JACABE01; genus JACABE01. The sequence continues at coordinate 5,503 of CAZWRD010000161.1, read as the reverse complement.
AAATGGATAGTGTTAAACTGATGAACAGATCAGATACAAAGTTTATTTTCAGAGCAGAACAACTTCCTATTTTTCTAAATCAGCTTACCGATGATTTTTATATTTTGGATGTAAATGGTGTAAGAAAAAACAAATATGAAACACTATATTTTGATACAGTTGATTTTAAATTCTTTAACGATCATCAAAGAGGTAAAGCAAACAGAAACAAAGTAAGACATCGATTGTATGTTGAATCAGGTTTACACTTTTTTGAAATTAAAAATAAAAACAACAAAGGAAGAACAAATAAAGAACGAATTAAGCTGAAACAACTTGAATACAAAATTGAAGGCATTTCCGAAGAATTTCTACTAAAAAAAACACATATTAGAGGCAATGATCTTGAACCCAAATTATGGGGTAACTATACTCGCATAACTCTAGTAAACAAACATTTACCAGAAAGATTAACAATTGACACAAATTTAATTTTTAAGTTTGGAGATAAAGAAGAATTTTTGCCTGAGATAGTGATTGCCGAATTAAAGCAAGACAAAAGTTCAAAATCATTTTTTGCTCAATTAATGAATAAACACCGCATAAAACAAGCATCAATAAGCAAGTATTGCTTTGGTGTTATTTTTTTATATAAAAACATAAAATTAAATAATTTTAAACCTAAATTAAACATTTTAAATAAATTACGCTATGGGAAAATTTAAAGTTTTTTTGCTATCAATCGTTTTCGTTTTATTTTCAATGCCATATAATGTTTGTTTGGCTCAAGATGCATTTAGTAATAATTCATCTACTACAGAAACAGTTCAGGTTGATGACAATACAACTAAAGAAAAAAAGAAAGACAAGAAAAAGAAAGATGATAAGGACTATGTAAAAGATGAAGTAGAAGTTAATCAAACTTTCTTTATTTCGCTATTAATAAATCTTTTAACTGTATTTATTATTGTAAGATTAATTTATTACAATAATTATCACAAACAAGAAGTCTTTTTTACCTATTTTTTATTCAATATTGCTATCTTTTTACTCACCTTTTTGCTCAACAAAATTAAAATTTCAATGGGTGCTGCATTCGGTTTATTTGCCGTTTTTTCTATGCTCAGATACCGCACAGAAGGCATTTCGATGAAAGATATGACTTACTTATTTATTGTAATCACAGTTGGTTTGGTTAGTTCTATACAATTAGAATACCTAGATTTGGCAATTATCAATGGCATTATCATACTCTTCACATTTTTGCTAGATGGTAATATCTTTATAAAAAGAGAATATTCAAAAATAGTAAATTATGAAAAAATAGAGCTCATTCAGCCCGATAAACAAAATGAGTTAATAGAAGATTTAAAAACAAGAACTGGACTTAACGTACATCATGTATCTATTGTAAAAATTGATTTCCTAAGAGATATGGCTATTTTAAATATTTATTATTATATGGATAAAAATTTAGAAAAAAAAGAAAAACAAAGTTTTGTGGTTTTTGATGAAAAAACATCCGAATAAACTCAAATTTTGATTATAACAAAAGGCTGTTGAAATTTTATTTGACAGCCTTTTATTTTATCCATATAATATGATTTTTAAGAGGTAAAAAAACATCCTTCATCTATATTGTTTTCATTTCAAAATAATTTAAGTTAATTTTGAAGAAAAAACAAATATGCAAATATATAAAGATTTAGCTATCAGCGAAAACGGACTTATTTTTAATCCTCATAACGGAGAATCTTTTCAAACTAATCAATCAGGTATAGAAATTTTAAAAATGCTTCAGAAAAATATAGATACTGTCGATATTATTGAAGTATTAGTTCAGAAATACGATGAAGAGCAAAAAACAATCGAAAAAGATTTTTACGATTTCATCATTTGTCTTAATCGATATATGCTAATAGATGAGAATAATACAAATCAAAAGCAATCAAATTCTTCATTATACAAACATTAGTTTTAATAAAAAACAGATTTTAATTTTAATTTTAACAACGGAAACAACTATATTTTTACTATATTTGAAGACAAATACATGAAACAGAATTACTCAACAATGAATAAAAAAACAATTATAATCATACATTTAGCAGTTTGGCTGATTATGTTTGGGTTTTTCCCATTACTTATATACATTGATTCAATGCGAGATACAATTTTTCTGAAAAGAAGCATTGTACAAACACTTATTTTTATAAGTATTTTTTATCTCAATTATTTTGTATTTATTCCTAAATTTTTCTTTTTAAAGAAAAAAATTTATTTTGCACTTTCTGCTGTATTTACAATCATTCTGGCCTTATTTATCTTTAACTATTATGAAACTAAATTTGAATCCCAAATGAATGCATTTAAAAACAAAATGCATATTGAAAAAAAGCAATACCCCGACTTTGAGAATATTGACAAAACCCAATTAAAGCCAATAATAAAACATAGACCTTCGAAAAAATGGCCCTATTATAATTTTTTACTTATTACATTACTAATTTCTGGGATAAGCTTAGGTTTAAGATTGTCTGAAAAATTAATTCAAAATGAAAGAAGTAGAAAAGAAGCAGAAAAAGAAAAGCTAAATTCAGAGTTGGCATTTTTGAAAAACCAAGTAAGTCCACATTTTTTCTTTAATACTTTAAATAACATTTATAGTTTGGTTGAAATCAACACTTCCGAAGGACAAAAAGCCATTATACAACTCTCAAAATTAATGCGTTATCTTCTTTATGAATCAGAACATGGAAATACATTATTGAGCAGAGAAATTGAGTTTATGACTAATTTTGTTGACTTAATGAAATTAAGACTTTCATCAAAAATTCAACTTAAAGTAGTATTTCCTAAAAAATTTAACGATATAGAAATCCCGCCTTTATTGTTTATTTCTTTTATTGAAAATGCTTTTAAACATGGTATTAGCTATGCTGAACCCTCATTTATAAACATACATATGAGTGTAAATAAAAAGGAAATTTACTTTTGGTGTAGTAATAGTCTAATAACCAAAGACAAAGAAGATGTCAAAACTGCATCGGGAATAGGACTTGAAAATGTAAGAAAACGACTAGAGTTATTATATCCAAATAAGCATCATTTAATTATAAATACTACCGAAGTATTTTACAGTGTGGCACTTACAATAGAAATTTAAAGCAAAATAAAATGATAAAAACAATAGCAATTGATGACGAACCATTGGCACTTCAAAGATTAATTAGTTATATTGAAAAGACACCATTTTTGGAACTTACAGCTTCTTTTGAGAGTGCTTTAACTGCAATGGAATTTATTGAAAAAGAAAAAGTTGATTTAATTTTCCTGGATATCCAGATGCCTGATTTATCGGGAACCGAATTTGCTAGAACTTTAAAGAATCCACCAAAAATAGTTTTTACAACTGCTTATGAAAAATATGCAATTGAAGGTTTCAGGTTAGATGCAATTGATTATTTATTAAAACCTTATAGCTATGAAGATTTTCTAATTGCTGCACAAAAAGCAAAAAAATACATTCAACATGAAAATTCGACTGAGTCAAATACAGAATCAAATAATGAGTTTTTGTTTGTAAAATCGGATTATAAAACAAAAAAAATAATTTTCAACGACATTTTATATATCGAAGGATTAAAGGATTACATTAAAGTTTATTTACATAATGAAGTAAATCCCATGTTATCAATCAACTCATTGAAATCAATTGAACAAAAGCTCCCTTCAAACAAATTTATGAGAGTACATCGATCATTTATCGTAAATCTAGACAAAATTGAAGTAATAGAAAGATCGCGTATTGTTTTTGGGAAAGTGTATATACCAATAAGCGACCAATATAAAGATAAATTCCAGGACTATCTTGACAAAAATTTAGTTTAATACCTTTGGTTTTTGGGGAATAATTCCCTTTTTGTGATTTTTAAAAAGGCTGTTTGAAAAGGCAGCTTTTATTTTGTAAGTTTATTTAGCATTCCGTTGAAAATGAGACCATGAAAAGGGTAAACCGAAAACCAATACAATCGTCCCCAAAGACCTTTAGGTCGAAAAGTAGCAGTTTGTATCAAAAAATCATCTTTTATAACAAATTCGAGCCAGGCATCACCAGGCAATTTCATTTCTGCAAATAACAGAAGTCTTTTTTCTGCCTTATCAGCATACAATACTCTCCAAAAATCAATGCTATCACCTGCATTTATCAACTTTGGATTGCTCCTACCTCTTCTTAAACCAACACCTCCTGCTAATTTATCTATAAAGCCCCGTATCTGCCACAAAAAATCAGCGTAATACCAACCAACCTCCCCTCCTATTTCCCATATTTTAGCTAAAGTTTTTTCAGTGTTAATTACACGTTTTTCCCTTTTATCAATATAACAACCAAAAACAGGAACCTGAATAAATGATGAAAGATTCATATTAAACCTACCACTAACCATTGAATCTTTCCAACTCGAAATAATTTCATTCGTTTCAATCTTTGCAAAAGCGTTTTTCAAAGCAGCTTCATAAGAAATTGGCTTTATTTCTAAAATTTCATTAATTGAATTGTTACGACATACAACCTCTACTTTCATACTATCTACCAATGCTGTAGCTAATTTATATGAAGTAGATGTTACAAAATAAAGCCAATAAGATGATAATTTCGGAGTCATAACAGGAACTACAAATATTTTTCTTTTCAATTGTCTAACTTTAGCAAATTGCAATAGCATTTCCTTATAGCTTAATATATCTGGTCCTCCAATGTCAAAATCCCTATCAAAAGTTTTTTCATTAAAAATACTTTTAAATAAAATATTGATAACATCGGCTATTCCTATTGACTGGCATTTGGTATTCAACCACTTAGGAGTAATCATAATAGGTAGTTTTTCAACCAAATCTCTAATAATTTCAAAAGATGCACTTCCAGACCCAATAATTATTCCAGCTCTTAAAGTTGTAAAAGCATAATTACCTTTACTTAATTCATCCTCAACAGCTTTTCGAGATGATAAATGAACGGATAGTGATTTTTCATTTACAATTCCACTCAAATAAATTACATGCCGAACTTGGGTTTCATTCATTCTTTCTCTAAAATTTTTTGCAGAAAGCAATTCTAAAACTTTATAATCGGTTTGCATCGACATCGAATGCATTAAATAATAAGCTCCATCAATATCAATTGGAATATTTTTTAAAGTTTCTTCAATTAAAAAATCTACTTCAATCACTTCCAAATTTTGCACATTATTACCTTCATAATGAAATCTGTTTTTATCTCTAACACAACATACAACGTGAAAACCAACAGACAAAAGTAATGGTAGCAATCGTTTTCCAACATAACCAGTTGCACCCGTAAGTAATATTTTCATATGTTTATTTATATTTATTTGTTAAATAGCCTATCCCGATTATTTGAGAGAACTGTATCTTTCTGTGTGAAAGTATTTTAAAATGGTTCGTTCTATCTAATTGATATTTATAAAAACAATTTTTATCATATTAAGTTTCGAAAAGATAA
>CAZWRD010000160.1:0-6415 GCA_964636105.1 uncultured Bacteroides sp. | reverse complement strand
AGCTAAAGCTTTTTCCTCGAGCTCACTCGAGGGCGAGGTCACCTAACATAATTAGCCAAAATAAAAATTAAATCTGCTTCCCCCTTCCACCCGCCCCTAATTAGCGAGGTGGTGCTTAACAATAATATTACAAGAACGAACAGGGTTTGGGGCACGACTGACGAAAAATTTACTGACTAATTTAAGATTTAACAATTAACAATTAACACTCTTTCTAAATCTGGATCACCCATCCCAAGTTTCTCATGGGAAAGGATGGCTCCACCCGGAACTAAATGCATTCCCATCAAGCCTTTTCCGTCTTTACTCCATTCAAATTTTCCACCCGGGAATGGAACTACCAATCCATTTTCATCTAAAGAATCAAATGAAGCTCCTGCGACAATGTCCAATATATCACTTTGGATTACTCTAAAATTTGGTGCGGGGCTTAGTCCTTCACTGGGGGTATAATAAAAACCTTGAATTCTAAAAGTTCCCAATGGCTTTGTCTTTAAATAATCTTCAGCCAACTTGTGAGCTTGTTGCCATAATGGTGCATACCGCGATACTGACTGAGGAACATCTAAAACATTTAAATCAGTATCATATCTTTTTCTTGTAATTAATGGAAAAATTTCTTCACAAACATTATCCGTTGGAACAGGTGTTCTATAACCGGTTCCTTCTAGAACTTTATTTACAAGTCCCGTTATTAATGGACTTGAGCCACCCCTACTAATATCCAGACCAGTCCTTCCTTCTCTCGCTTGCTCATAAACTCTAAAAAACTCCTTAACAAATTCTGAATCTCCCTCTAGGAAAGTTGGGACTTCAAGTGGTTTTAAATCTAATAATCTTTTCATAAAAAACATAAGTAAAGCCCCTATTTAAACCTTACTATTTGTTACTACTAACAAGATACACTATAATTGCGCCTAATTGAAACTAACTCGCCCCAACCCCTACGAACTAAGCACCACCTCATTATACTATAAACCTAGAACTGATGTTCCCACCGTCCGCAGATTTAATTTTTACTCTTCGAAAACAATATTCTTTGTTTTCTCGCCCCATCATCTCTATCGCTCCAGCCAGCAAAAACTAAAGTTTTTGCGGGTCACTCACGAGGATAGGGTCGGCTAACATAATTAGTTTCAATATTTTTCTGCGGAAAAATACTCTTAGCGATATTTAGATTTTAGTTATGCCACCCCCGCCCGAAGGACAAGCGAAAGTTTAATAAACCAAAATCTGGTTTAATAGATAAAATGGGGAAAGCTAAACTTATCTGGTATATCTTAACAATAGTTCCAATCGCCTTATTAATTCTTGGATATATTTTCCCTTCTCAATTTTTTGGAAGTCAAGAGGCAATTAGAGATTTTGTTTCACAATTTGGAGTTTTTGCGCCTCTTGCCTTTATTGTACTTCAAGTCCTGCAAGTTGTAATCACCCCCTTTAGTCATTATGCTGTTTCAATAGCTGGCGGCTTTATTTTTGGAACATGGCAAGGTTTTATTTATAATTGGATTGGTAGAGTGATTGGAACAGCAATCGCTTTTTATCTTGCTCGAATTTTTGGAAGAAAAATAATAAAGCATCTTGTTAAAAAAGAAACTATCCAAAAATACGATTACCTTTTTGAAAAAGGAAAGCTCTTGTTGTTCTTAGCATACTTCTTGCCATTGTTCCCCGATGATGAACTATCCTATCTTGCAGGACTTTCAGCGATGAGTCCAAGAATTTTCTTACCTTTAATGGCGATTGGACATATTAGCGGAAGTTTAGCTCTGGCTTACATCGGCAACGGAATTCAATCAATAAAAGAGCCGATGTTTATCATTTTATCTATCTTGACTTTGATTTGTGGAATTCTATTTATTTGGCATTACAGAAAAATTAAGAAGACTAAAGAATAATTCGCTTGTCCTTCCCCCGCCCACGAAATTGCTAAAATCTAAATCTCGCTCGTCCTTCAGCTCTGAAATTATCAGCTCTAAAACCTTTGTCAGCTCGAGTCTCTAAGCCTAGAGGAGTCGGTTTTGAGGATAATTTCGAGTTCAGGAGAAACTAACATAATTAGCCAAAATAAAAATCCCTTTTCTTTCCCACCCAATAGGAGAAGGCACACGACGAACGAGGGGGCTGAACTATTCTATAAGTGGCTCGCCACATTTTGCTCGCAAACATTTGTTTGCTCGATTTTATTACGAGGGGGGCTGACTTCAAAGACTAAACTATTTTTTTCTATATGGCTTACTGTGCTTCCAAAGCCAATCACAATAAGCTCGAAAACCCTCGGCGATTTCTCGGTTAACAATTTCTACTGCAATAGGTTCTGTACCTTGAGATAATGCAATAACTGTTACATCTTTGTAAACGAAATAATATGTAGGCGGCGATTTGAAATCAATCGACATTCTTCTTGCGTCAATATACTTATGTGAATTTCTTTCTTTGAGAGTTTGGTCGTCTACTTCTGGATTATAAAGTTGTTTAGCAATTATTTTCTTTTGCTCTCTTAAAATTTGAAATTTTTCCCAATTTGCATGATGATATTCTGGTTGTTTGGCAGGTATATTCACCATGTAATATTCTTCGCCTTCTTTAAGAGTATCGACTATCTTAAATGTAGCATTTAACAAACCTTGAAACCCTGAATAAACCGTAGCTATTGATTTTTTACCGCTAGCCTGCATTTGTAAAATCGATGGAATAATTTCCATAGCCTCTTTCTTTTTTTTATCAAGTTCACTCTTTTCGTTTTCAAGAAACTGCAAGATAGCCTTAGGAGAGGCAGCTTGATATTTTTTAGTATCTCCTTCGATAATAAAACTAACAAGTCCTTTTTCTATCAATTTTTCAAGAATCTGATAGATAATACTCCTGTGAACTTTTGAGTTATCGCTTATGGGACCGACCGTACTTGCACCGATTTGGGACAAAGTATAATACACTCTTGCCTCGCCATTAGTCAAACCTAGTGCTTCTAGCTGTTTTATCATATACTAGTGATAGTAGACTAACATATATAAGGATGTCTTACTACGAGATAGTAACAACAAGAGGTGATAAACACTTCTTGGAAGGACAAAACAAAATGGAAAACAAACAAATTCAAAAAAGAACGGCAGAAGAGGTCGATAAACCACTTCAACTAGAAGGAGGGATGAAAAATGAAAATAACAAGAGTATATGAGATTGGACCAAAAGCTAAACTTTGGGCAGCAGATTTAACAAGAGAAAATCTTCAAAACCAAGACCTTCAGGGAGCTGACTTAAGATGTACAAACCTTATGTATACAAATTTTGAAGGAGCTAACTTAAGCTACTCTTCTCTTAGGGAGGCACGATTTGCTCAAACTAATCTTAAGGGAACAGATTTTCAGGGAGCTGACTTGGGATATGCTCATTTGCAAAGAGAAGATCTTAGTGGTGCAAATTTGAGAAGAACTTCTTTCGGAGGAGCAAATCTTGAGGGTGCAATCCTTGAAGGATTAGATTTAAGAGAAACAAAGTTTGGAGATACAAACCTCAGAGGAGCTAATCTTAAAAATACAGATCTTAGAGGATTAGACTTTGGAGAATCTGATTTGTCTGATACAGACCTAAGTGGTGCAATTGTAGATGATGGTCGGGGGAATGAATACGTATTAGTATAAATTCGGAGAGCTTTGCTCTCCCTTTTTATTTTTTTCTTCTTATCGGTAAAAGTCCGATAACTGATGAGGCATGAGCCGAAAAGAAAAATAATTTCTCTCATCTAAAAGTTTATTAAGTTGGTTTCTATTAAATAATTATGGCTGAGAAAAAGAAGGAAAGAGTCGCTATTTTTATAGATGGAAGTAATCTATACTATAGCTTAAAAGATTTGGATGTTGCTAAACTAGATTTTCAAAAACTTGTAAAGATGTTAGAAAAAGACAGACTCTTAGTTTCTGTTTATTATTATAATGCTCCTTTAGATATAAGCATAGATTCTAAAAAATATTGGGAACAACAAAAGTTTTTTGATGCATTAAGAAGAATACCTGGTTTTAATGTTGTTCTTGCGAGATTGAGAAAACATAAAAAAGAAGACGGAACTTTTAGTTTCGAAGTTAAAGGCGATGACATATATTTAGCGGTTGATTTAGTTTCTGGAGCTTATGAAAATCTTTACGACACAGCTTTAATTGTTTCAGGAGATGAAGATTTTGTTCCGGCAATAAGAAAAGTTCAGAAATTAGGAAAGAAAGTTGAGAATATTTATTTCTGCACAACATCTTCTAACTATTTAAAGAAAACTTGCAACTCTTCTTGTTGTATAGATAAGAAAATAGCTAAGTCAATCGAATTAAAATAAAAATAAGAGCCTGGCATTGCCCGAAGACCATACCAGGGAACATATTAACATTATAACATTCCACTACTTTAAAAAACCTTCGGTTTCTCGAAATTTAACTAATTAACGAACAGCCCCCCTAAAATCTTCTTTTAGAAAAAGAAGCAAAACTTTGATACTCAGCCCCCACGAAAACTAAACCAGTGCCTTCTCTCATTACATTGCCCACCCTGAAAAGTGATTTTTACTCTTCGAAACTCTAAGTTTCTCGCCCTATCAACTCTATCGCTCCATCCTAAAAAAGATAAATCTTTTTTGGGTCGTTCACGAGGATAGGGTCGGCTAATATAATTAGTTAAAATAATTTTCTTTTTTTATTTGAATTAGAAAATTACTCTTCGCAATTTCATTGCTCGCTTCTCAGCTCTCAAATTTCCATCCTAAAAATTCTAAAGTATTTTTGGGTCAATTTGGAGTTCAAAGTCAACTAACATAATTAGGCTCAATTTTCTCTGCTGAGAAAACTCTTCGGAAAATTAATTTAATCTTATTACCTCCCCCGCCCGACGGAAAAAGCACTATTGGTTTTCTTTCAGAAAACATATAGCAAAAACTTTCAGTTTTTGAGATTTCGATAATTGAGGGGGCAGACGGACGACGAACTATTTTTTTCTCCAAAAAAATCCAGCTTTACTCTCTAATCTTTCACTTTTATTTTCATTCACTAAATCCATAAGAACTCGATAAAGTAGATGCCAATTTATTACCTTATCTGCTTTTTTCTGCACTTCGTCTAAAACTTCGTTTGTACTTTTTATCTTAGTTTTTGATAAAACTTCAAGCACTACTTCTTTGTATTTACTCATATACAAAGGTTTATACCAAATACTTTATAGCACAATATCCAAAGGTTTGTACCAAAGATGTAGAAAAGTTTATAAAGGAGTTTTGTTTTATCTTTTTAACATGGATAAAAAATTTATTTTGCCGATTGTTTTACTAACTTTGGTTAGTTTAGCTTTTTTAGTTTCTGCAGAAAATTGGTTTTATAATGTTGGAAGTAGCCAAAATGATTATCAACTAACTATCGAGGTAAAAGAAGGTTGGAATTTGATTCAAGGTTTTCATCCTAACTTTATTTCCGCAGGAAGCCAAGTTAATAGTGGAAATATAAAAGCAGTCTTTATGTATTCTCCTGACAAAAACAAATATATAGAAACTTATCCTGAAAATAAACTTCCTACTTCTGGACTAAGCCAAAGTGATGAATATTATGACGATAATGCAGGATTATATTCTTATTGGGTTTATGTTGATAATTTGCAAACCTGTAATGACCCTGCCTGCGAAATTCCGGGCGGTAGATTAAATAAACTCGTTTATACAATTCGTATAGTAGATTTAACAAACATTCAATTGAAAAATGGTTGGAATTTTGTTGGGATAAATCCAACTATGCTTGGAAAGAGTATGAATGAAATAAAGAATGATTGTGAAATCAATAAGATTTATTTATTTGACGAAGCAAATAATCAGTGGGGAACTATACTAAATCTTTTAGATAGTAAGACTATACTTGAACAAGAAGCAGAAGTCGGCAAAGGGTTTTTAATTAAGGTATCAGCAGATTGCACTCTTAAAACCAATTTAACTGAGGGTTCATCTTCAAATATAAATCCTCCACAAATTCCACAATAATCAAAATGATAAACAACAAAAGAGGTTCAGCTTGGATTTGGATTTTAATAATCCTAATTTTGTTAGCTGTTGGTGTTGGCATTTACTTTTGGCTAACTGGAGATTCTTCTCCTCTTGCTAATGGTGGAAGCTCTATACCTCAACCACCAGCACTACCTACCGACTAACTGAAACTAATAACTGCTACTGCCCCCTCAAAACTCTTCTTTTTTAAAAAAAGAAGCAAAAAACTTTTTCCGTCCCCCGCCCTCTAAGTTTGTATTAAATTAATTTTCCTAGTTGTTTCAACCATGAAACTCGCACCCAGAAATTTATCCAAAATTTCGGGCTCGTTTCGAGGAAACAAGAGCCTAATGTAATTAGGTGAAATTTTAAAATTTTATTTTCTTTCCCGCCCAAGAGAGCGTGTGC
>CAZWRD010000159.1:0-6432 GCA_964636105.1 uncultured Bacteroides sp. | reverse complement strand
CGGGTCGAGGCGGGCAGCTTTAATAGCAGGATAAATTCCCGAAACCAAACCTACAAACAAACAAAGCGCTATGCCGGCAAATATCCATACCCAAGGTATAATAAATGCACTTTTCATTGCTAGCGAAACTACATTTCCAATTAATATTCCAAGTATTACACCCAAAATACCGCCCAATTGTCCGATAAAAATGGCTTCAAACAAAAACTGATTGCGTATAATCCGGCTTGTAGCTCCCATCGACTTACGTATGCCTATTTCACGAGTACGTTCGCTTACCGATACCAACATGATATTCATCAAGCCGATAGCAGCACCCAGCAAAGTTATACAACCAATTATAGAAGCAGCCATCGAAACATATTTCATGTTTTCGATAAACGATTTGGCCATATTGTCGCTTTTGGCGGCTTCAAAAGAGTTTTCGTCGCCAATATTTACTTTGCGAATAATACGGAATAATCCCACCGCTTCGTCAATGGCAACATCCATGCGTTTAGGGTCTTTCACCATTACGCTGATGCTAAACGACATATTTGAACGGGCAAAACTTTGTCGAACATTATTTAGTGGCAATATACAATTTTTGTCGCCACTAAAACCCATGCTGTTGCCTTTTGCTTTTAATACACCAATAACTCTGTATTTACCGGGTCCTATTGAAATTATCTGATCAACCGGATTTTCATTGTTTTTAAATATACTCGAAGCCAGTTCGCCACCAATAATAGCTACATTGGTACCTGAGGTAACTTCGTTTGCCGTAAAATTTCTGCCTTTGTCCATTTCGCTACCCGATGTAAACATATAACTTTCGTCGGCACCAATTACTCCAATATTAGGATTGGTTTTGTTGCTCTGAAACTTAACTGTAGCTGTGTGAGTTGCAAAAGTAGAAATGGAAGTAAAAGCCGGGAATTTGTAATTTTCTTTAAACCTTTGCGCCTGATCAATTGTAATGGCTTCATAGTTTTTTACTCTTCTGCCTTCGCCAATTTGTATTTGCATAGAGCGATTACGAATAGTAAACGTATTGGCACCCATCATCGAAAAGCTTTTAGTAATACTGCTTTCCAACGATTCGATGGCGGTTAATATACCCACCAGAGCCATAATACCAAAAGCGATAATAAGTATGGTAAGTACGGTTCGCAACAGATGACTTCTGATAGATTCGAGTGATATTTTAATATTTTCGGCTATAAGCAGCTTCATGATATTGTTTTTAATTTAAGTGTTGAAATATTAATATTGTAGCTTGCTGCCAAAAGATAAATCGCCTGCATCGCCTAAGCCCGGAACTATGTAAGCCTGTGCAGTTAGTTCGCTGTCGATAGCACCTACCCAAATAGAAACATCATAGGCAGATAAATGTTTTTTTACATAATCAATACCTTCTATGCTTGCCAAAACCGAAGCAAAATAAGTATGTTTGGGTTTGCCGTACGAAACAAGTTCTTTATAGGTTTTAACCATTGAAGCACCTGTAGCCAGCATAGGGTCAGCAATTATCAATATTTTGTCAGTAATTTCAGGACAAGAAACATATTCAATCTGAATTTCGAAATTGCCTTGCTTGTCGTGTTTGCGATAAGCTGAAATAAAGGCATTTTCGGCTTTGTCGAAATAGCTAAGCAAACCCATGTGAAAAGGAAGTCCGGCACGCAATATGGAAGCAATAACAGGTTGTTGTTTCAATACGGGCACTTCTGCAATACCTAGCGAAGTGGTTACTTCTTTGGTTTCAAACTCCATTTTCTTGCTAAGTTCGTAAGCAAATATTTCGCCCAATCTTTCCATATTGCGTCTGAAACGCATACTATCTTTTTGTATTTGTTCGTCTCTTATTTCTGCAATAAACTGATTGAAAAGCGAATTCTGTTTTCCTAAATTATTAAGCATATCGTATATATTATTAATTCAAAAACAATCAAAATTAATTATTATTTTGTTATCAAACGTATTTTCTTAATTTTTTTATCAAATTTAATGTAATTTTCAAATAAAAAGGCAGATTGTTGATAATTAAAGTATCGTAAGTTACAGTTTGTGAACCGAAACTCTTATAAAACCGAGCCAAATTTGTATCGTTTGAACCTTCAAAATCAAGTATCTGATTGCTTCCTGCATTTTTTTTGATAAACCGATCTATTAAAAGAGGCATAGCAAAGGTTTTTTTAGCAGTTTCGTTGGTTGCCGAAAACAAAAAGATAGCCCTTTGTCCGTTTATAAAAAAAACTGCGGCAGCACACAATTCGTTTTGTTGGGTATATACCCCCATGGTTTCAACCATATTATTGTGAATACCTTTGTAAATAAGTCTTTTAAGTAAATGATAATCGGCTGTATTAAATCGTTTGATTTCTTTGCCTTTGTTTTCGGCAAAGATGTTGATGATTTCTTCTGGTTTTATATTTTCTGAAATGCTTAATGTTGAATTATTGGCTTTTTTCAAATTGCGTTTCAGGTTTTCGGAATAATTGCTACTTATTTTTTCATAATTGTTTATCAAATCGAGCAGATGATTGGTGTTTACTTTATAATTAAATTGTTTTTTATCAATTTGGTTATATGAATTAAGATTGTATTCGATAAAACGGAACTTTTGAGGGATGGCACAAATAAATCTGTTGCAAATTTGCTGATCTAAAAGCGATTTTGAGAAAATACCAAGTTGTTGAGTAAAAATTGGTGGAAAAATATAATGAATTCCGACTTTTTTTCTATAAATCAATGGCATAACACTTTCGTAATCGTTTTCAACCAGGGCAGCCCAATTTTCAGCAACTATATCAAGATACCAATCGTAGGCATAAACCAATCCGTTAATAGATTGCATAATGCAGTTATTCCATTTATGGCGGTCGATTTGATTGTTTTCGAGAAATGCAATCATTTTTCGGTAGCGTATTTAATCATGTCTTCGTAAATTTGCTGCCATCCAAGCCAGCGGCGTTGGTTACTAAGCGACTCGTTGTGCCAAAGGCTGATAAAAGTTCCGTTAACTGCCTTAACTTCATCTATCAGCGGTTTTATATAATCCATAGCTCTATCGGCATTAATGCTTAAATAATCGCGAAGTGTGCCTTCCATAAACGCAAATGGATGTATGCGGAGATTGGTTTCTGTTTCCATTTCGAGGTCGTAAAAGTTGAAACTACTGCAAATGCTAGCCCTAAATCCGATTTCGGAAGCGTAACCCATAGTGTAATCGTCTGTAATATCGAGGTCAATTAAGTTTCGGTAGGTTTGTGGTAAGCTTAGTTTTAAGAAATGCTGACGGCTTTTGGTAATTTGGCGGTTTAGTACTTTCGAAAGAGAGTTGATTTCTCTTTTTAATACTTTCATGTCGGTATTGGAAGCATAAGAAGGATGAATACCCACTTCAGCATTGTCTTCCAGCATTTTTATTAATGAACGGAATTTCTGATTGTTAACATGAATATTTTTGTCAAAATCGTTATAATCGGCAAAAAGGATAAAGTAAATAGGATTGAGTTTGTATTTTTCATGAATCAGAAACTGATATTCAAATGTATCGAAATGATCTTTGCGGATACCAGCCAAAACAGCTGTACGTTCAATAATTTCTTTAAAGTTTAAATCTCTAACCGATTTAATATAACCTCCAATACTACGTATAATTCCTTTTAACTTAAAAGCGTAAGCACAATCAATATCAATAGTAGGTATAAATTTAAATTTGTTGGTTTTTGTTTTAAAGTCTGGATATCTGTTGCTTATTATTTCTGAGATAGATATTGCCCAAATGTTTATCATGGGTTTGCGAAGAAAATATTTTTTGTATGCTATGCTTTGCTCAGCACTAAAGCGTTCATACTGATCCTTTATATATGGTAAATACTCTTCATAGCGTGTTATCAGATAAAAAGCAGCAGCAAAGGGGTCGAAAGGTAATACTGATTTTTTGTTTAGAACCGGACAAATTGCGGTATTATTATTAAAATCAATAAATTTATGTTCTATTTCGTGTATATTGTTTTCGAATAGCAAATTAGATGAAGAAAAAAAGATTTCGTTTCCCAAAGCTTGATCGGTATAACTGATTTTTATTCCTTCAAAAGCTTCAAATTCTTCTTTTTGTGTAGTTAAACGATATTCGCTTCCCAATAATTCTTTAAAATAAATCTTAAAGATGTATTTGATACGGTTGGTGATTTTTGATGTGTAAATCAGTATCATTTAAATGTTGTTTTTTAAAATGTTACAGATAAAGCGTGCTGCATTTCCATCGCCATATAACGGTTGATAACTTATATTTGTTTCATTATGTATAAAACTTTCGTAAGCTTTTAGTATTAAATCGGAATTTGCATCGGCAATTATTGCATTTCCACTGTTCAAAAGTTCTTTCCATTCGGTTTCGGAACGGAGGATAATACATGGTTTTCTGAAAAAGTAAGCTTCCTTTTGCAAACCACCCGAATCGGTTAATATCATTTGTGAATTTTGTTGCAACTTTATCATATCAAAATAGGAAACTGCATCAATTATCCTGAGTAGTTTGTTGTTGCTCAGCATTTGTTGTAGTTGTATGTTTTTGCTGATAATATTGGCAGTACGAGGATGTATTGGTAGTATGATTTCGATATTATATTGTTTGCTTATGCTGCTAAGCCCGTTAAAAATGCTGCAAAGCCTTTCGGAATTATCAGTGTTATAGTTTCTATGTATGGTGCAAAGCAAATATCGGGCTGTTTTAAGCTCGAGTTGGTTAATGATTTCAGATTTGTTTTCGGCTATTTTGCTGTAATATAAAGCATTGTCGTACATTATATCGCCACTTAAATAAACAGCTTTGTTGTTGATATTGAAAGCAGAAGTTGTTGAATGCGAAATGTTTTCTTTTTTAAGATTGTCGATAGCTAATTCAGTTGGACAAAAGAGTAGGGTAGAGGCAAAATCGCAATAAATACGATTAAGTTCTTCGGGCATGTTTTTGTTATACGAACGCAATCCGGCTTCGATATGTGCAATAGGTATTTGAAGTTTGTTGGCTACTATGGCAGCAGCGAGTGTTGAATTGGTGTCGCCATAAACAATTACGATATCAGGTTTTTTGGCTAACAGAATCTTTTCGATACCCGAAATCATTTGAGCACATTGATCGCCTTGTAATTCGGTGTTAATATTTAGTTGATAATCGGGTTTAGGGATGTTCATTTCCTCAAAAAATATTTGCGACATATTGTGGTCGTAATGCTGACCGGTATGCAATATTTCTTCGCGAATGCTGTTGTTGAATTCAGTATGTATAATACGACTAAGAGCAGCAGCTTTTATTATTTGAGGACGAGCCCCTATAATGGTGATTATGTTTAGCATAAGTTATTATAAAACTCCTTGATCGGCAAAGCTAAAATATTTTTCGTCACCAATTATAAGGTGATCGATTATTTTTATTTCGAGCATTTCGCCAGCATTTATTATTTTTTTTGTTATTCTGAAATCTGCTTCGCTAGGTTGTATATTCCCAGATGGATGATTATGACATAAAACCAGTGAAGAAGCATTGTTTTCGAGTGCTAATTTAAATATTTTTTTTGGATCTACAACAGTTCCGGCTACACCACCTTCGCTAATGCTTAAAGTTTTTATAATATGATTACTTCGGTTTAGAATAATTATCCAAAACTCTTCGTATTGAATATCTGATACATAGTTTTGAAATATCTCAAAAGCATCTTTACTGGATGTGATTTTGTTTTTAATTAAAACTTCGGAACTTCGACGGCGTTTTCCCAATTCAAGTGCGGCAATAATGCTAATGGCTTTGGCTTCTCCAATGCCTTTGAAGTTTTTTTGTAGTTGGCTGATGCTTAATTTAGAAAGCTCAATAAGGTTGTCGTTAACCGAACGAAGTATGCGTTTCGACAGGTCAACAGCTGATTCATCGCGATTGCCAGAGCCTATAAGTATGGCTATAAGTTCGGCATCGCTCAAACTATTTTTACCTTTCAACATCAGTTTTTCTCGTGGTTTGTCGTCTTCAGCCCAGTTTTTTATTGAAGTTTTTTGATAAATATCCATTTTGTTTTAGTTTGATGCGAAAATAAGAAAATTTTAGGTTTGAATATGCAAATTTGCGATAAATAATTAATTGTACCTTAAGTCAGCATACAAAAAGTTTATTGTTCGCTGCCGGTAGGTAGGAATTACACGATTTTTTACAAGATAATTAAATGACAACAAAAACCTATGTCTTTCAATTTAATAAAGCTCTAATAAAAATTCTTGCGGATTTTAGGTATTATACCTCAAACAAAAACCTGCGTTCAGTCCCCTATTATTTTTCCCATAGATACGACTTAAAAAAATAAATTTCAGCCTTCAAAATGCAACACTCACATTATTAATTATATAAAAAATTATTTAACATTTCAAGTTGCATTTGTGCACTTTCAAGTAGCA
>CAZWRD010000158.1:0-6535 GCA_964636105.1 uncultured Bacteroides sp. | reverse complement strand
ATATATTATGATTTAGAAGTAATAAAACTTTTTAAATTCAGCTTGAATTTGTATTATTATTTTTTGTAATATTGCTTTGTAACTAATATCAGATGAAGGAGTCGAAGTTTATAGAGCAGAAATCGCAACAATGGACTGATTTTGAAGATGAAAATCGAAAAAAAAATAAGAATCCTAAATTGTTGAGCAAATATTTTATTCAAATTACCGATGATTTGTCGTATGCACGTACATTTTATCGCAATCGTTTGGTAAGAGTTTATTTGAATGGTGCTGCTCAAAATATTTTTCATGGTATTTACAAAAACCCCAAGAATGCCTTTTCTAAATTTCGTAAGTTTTGGGTAGAAGAGCTTCCGATAGCTGTTTATAAATCCCGAAAAGCTTTTATCATTTCATTTGCCATTTTTATGCTTTCATTTCTTATTGGGATGCTATCGAGTGCAAAAGATGCTGATTTCTCCAAATTGATTATGGGTGAAGATTATATTAAAAAAACCATCGAAAATATCGAAAAGGGTGATCCTATGGCAATATATAAGCAGGAATTGCCTGTTAATATGTTTTTTGCCATCACATTAAATAATTTAAGGGTTGCATTTCAAACTTTTGTAATGGGGGTTTTGGTGGCTTTCGGAACAATTATAATATTGATATATAATGGCATAATGGTTGGCACTTTTCAGTATTTTTTTATCGAAAGGGGCTTGTTTTGGGAATCGTTTCTAACAATATGGCAACACGGTACTTTAGAGATTTCTTCTATAATTATTGCTGGGGCTGCTGGTTTGGTTATGGGAAAAGGACTTATTTTTCCCCAAACGCTATCTCGTTTTACGTCTTTCAAGCTATCTGCCAAAAAAGGATTGAAAATAATGGCAGGTATAGTCCCTATCATAATTTTTGCTGCTTTTATCGAAAGTTTTTTTACACGCTATACCAATGCACCTGATTTTGTTAGAATTATGGTAATTGTTTTTTCTTTGGCATTTATGTTGTTTTATTTTGTTTGGTTCCCTTTTAAGCAATCAAGAAATGGTAAAATTATTCAGGATGAAGACGATACTTTATCCGCTTCCGAACAAATTCCAATTAGAAACGCCGAATCTTATTCCAATCAGGAACTTATAGGTAATGCATTCAAGTTTTTAAAAACTTCTTATTCTAAAAGTATTCGATATATCCTTGTAAGTAGCTTTATATGTGTAAGTATCATTTGTATTAACTTATATTTTAATGAAAATGCCGATTTTGAAATTCAATATGCTTTTATAAATAACGCTACCGATTTTTTTAATTATATTGATTTTCCTTTTTATTTTCCGTTTAATGTATTGCTTTTTACTTTTTTGGGTTTATTTAGTCAAAAATGGGTAAGTTCTTATTTCAACGAGAATTATAAAAGAAACACTTTTTCAAACTTTGTTCAAATAATAAATCATTTAATAGTTGCAATTGCAATTAGTTCTGTGTGTTTTTTCGAAAAAAATTTCGGATTATTAGTAATGATAATCATATTGCCATGGTTAGAAATCGTTTTATATACATCTTATGTTGATAATCTGTTTATTTTCAATGGAATTAAAACAACATTCAGCTTAATTAATCATTCAAAAGTAAAACTTATGGGTTTGTATATTAAGTTGTTTTTGTTTGGATTTGCTTTGTTATTTTTGGTTTCTCAGCCCCTGTTGTGGCAGTTGTTAGAGTTTCTGGTTTGGAATGTTTATTTAAAAGAAGATTTTTATTACCTTTTAAGTTATTTTATCAGAATGTTTGTAATGCTTTCGTTTTTGTTATTTGTTTTTGGTTTGATAAAAACGGGAATTTATCTGTTTTATTACACTGCAAAAGAAGCATCTACAGCAAAAAATCTGAAAGAGCGAATTAATAATATTGGTTTAAAAAGGAGAGTATTTGGATATGAAGTTGAAAAACATTATTAATATGAATTTTACAATATGTTTAATAAGCTTATATCTCAGAAAAATAGGCTTTTTAATTATGTTTTTATGCTTACTGTTGCTTTCTTCTGAAACAGTGTATGCTAATGCAAAAGATTCATTATCTATAAGTAAGCAAAATTGGCGAAAAACCATAGGGGAAACAGATTTTACAGAAACATACTTAGAAACACAAACTAACAACAAATTCAATTTCAAACCTTCTATGGATTGGATAAAATCCGACTTAACGAGAAATATTTTTACTGTAATAGTGGTTGGTATTTTGGTTTTTTTATTGTATTTGTTGCTTCGTAACAAGGTATTTAATTTCGATAAAAAGATTGCCAATAAAGAATTGTATCAGGTTTTTGATGAAAATGTAGATATCAATAATTTAGATTTGGATTCTATATTTTCAAAAGTAATGATTGAACGAAATTACAAACTTGCTATCAGAATTCGATTTTTAATGGTCTTGAAAATGCTTGTTAATCAAGAGTATTTACGATGGGAAAAAGACAAAACCAATGGAGATTATATTCACGAATTGTCGAAAACAAATTTAATTCTTGATTTTAAGCATCTTGTATTTGTATTCGAGAGAATATGGTTTAGTGATGTAGAAATTAATGCATCTGACTTCAGTATATTAAATCCTTTTTTTACTAATTTTATATCAAAACTGAAGAAAGATGAGCAATAAAAAAATTAGTATTTTTATTATTTTGATAGTTACCGGCATTTTAGCAGTGCTGATTTATAATTTTATAAATGAACGAGTACCGAAATTCAAATGGAATGAAACATATGGTTATAAAAGCGATGAACCCTATGGTACAAAGTTGCTTTATGAATTATTGGATGAGGAAAGTGAAGTAGTTAGAATAAGTAAGTCTGTAAAAAAGCAATTACCCTTAAAAGAAAAAAATACCAATTATTTTTTTATTGGCTCCGATTATAATTTAGATTCTGCTGATATTGAACATTTGATGAAATATGTGGATAATGGAAATAAAGCTTTTTTATTTACTACAAGTTATCCGTCTCAAATACTTCAAAAACTAACTGATTTTGAAATTGTTTACGATTATTATGATACCACACAAATAAGTGTTTTCTTTCCTCAAACGGATACCAATGCATATTCGTTTCATTATCAATTTTTGAAAGATATTGGCTATTATAAATGGTATTGTGTTGATTATAATTATTTTACTGATACGCTCGAACAATTAGCTGGTTTTAGTAAATTATCATATATTGAAGATCATATTTGTTATTATTCAGCCAAATATGGAAAGGGTGAAATTTATTTTCATACCATTCCTATTTTGTTTACAAATTATAATTTAATCAAAAATAGTGGCTATCAGAATGCTTTGCAGTGTTTTAAGCATTTTAATAATAATACAATATATTGGGATGAAAAAAATCAGTTGCTTTCTAATTCGATGTTATTCAATTCGCCCGATTCAAGTCCTTTGAGGTATTTATTAGCTCAAAAAAGTTTTAGATGGGCTTGGTATATTGGACTTTCTTTAATTATTGTTTTTCTTATCTTTAAATCGAGGCGTGAACAAAGAATTATTCCGATAATAAATAAACCGAAAAACACAACAATTGAATTCAATAAAGCAATTAGTTTATTGTATTATCAAGCAAATGATAATTCAATTATAGCCGAAGAGATGATGAAAATGTTTTTGTTGCATTTAAAAAATAAGTTTAATATAAATGTAAATATAAGTAAGTATGAAGTTTATATAACTGATATTTCAAAGCGTTCAAATTTAAATGAAGATCTTATCAAAGATATTTTTATAAAACACATTTCGGCAATTTATGGCGATAAAAAGAACAAAGAATCGCTCATAGATTTCCATCGTTCAATAGAGTATTTTTACAAAAAATCAAAATAATGGAAGAAGAAATAAAAAAAGAAGAAGCTCAGCATAGTGTTGAAAATCAGAAATTGTCGTTTGATTTACAGTCATCTGATAATGATGTTTTTTATGTAAAACATTTGGTTGAAAAAATAAAGGCTGAAATACAAAAAGTGGTAATTGCACAAGATGAACTTATTGAAAATATGTTAGTTGGATTGTTGTGCGGAGGTCATTTGCTTATAGAGGGTGTGCCTGGTGTAGCCAAAACGCTTATGGTTAAATTATTAGCAAAATGCATTGATGTAGATTTTAAAAGAATACAATTTACACCCGATTTAATGCCGTCTGATGTTATCGGAACTACCGTTTTTAATATGAAGACATCAGAGTTTTATTTTCGTCAGGGTCCTGTTTTCTCTAATTTTATATTGGTTGATGAAATTAATCGTTCGCCAGCAAAAACGCAAGCAGCATTGTTTGAAGTTATGGAAGAGCATCAAATAACTGTTGATGGTGTAACTCATCAAATGAATTTTCCTTTGTTTATTGTTGCCACACAAAATCCGATAGAACAGGAGGGGACCTATAAATTACCTGAAGCTCAACTCGACAGATTTATTTTTAAGTTGAATGTAAAATATCCTGAATTGTTGCAGGAAATTGAAATTTTACAAAGATTTAAAGAAGACTTCGATTCTAAAATTACTTTAGAAGTTAATCCTGTTATTAATGTGGAAGAACTTAAAAAGTGTATGGAAATAGTTGAAAAAGTTCATATTAAGGATGATTTAATTGAGTATATAGCTAAGATTGTTTACGAAACTCGAAATTCTGGTGATTTGTTTTTAGGTGCTTCTCCTAGAGCTTCTTTGGCAATTTTAAAAGCTTCAAAAGCTGTTGCTGCTATTAGAGGTCGTGGTTTTGTTACACCCGATGATATTAAATATATTGCATATGCGGTTTTAAATCATAGGATTATATTAAATCCTGAAAGAGAAATCGAAGGGGTGGAAGCCGTTGATATTATTAACAGTATTATTCATAAAATAGAGGTTCCGAGATGATTCGGATTATAAAAAATATCAATTTTCAACAAAGGGTTTTTTTGGTGTTTGTTGTTGTAATCTTTGTTTTTGCCTTTTCATTTGTATTGAAATGGCTGTTTCCGCTTGCTCAATTTTTATTGATTTTAGGATTGCTTGCTAGTGTTTTCGATGTTTTTTTGTTGTTTTCTAAAAATGTAAATTTTGAGGCAGAACGTACACAAGCAAATTTGCTTTCATTGGGCGATATTAATAAAATACAATTAAAAATTAGTAATCATAGCGACTTTGATTTTTATCTTAAAGTAATTGATGAATTGCCTGAACAATTGCAAATTAGGGATTTTGCTATGTTATTACAAATTAGCAGAAAAGAAACTAAGATATTGGAATATGAAATTTTCCCTACTTCAAGAGGCAAATATGAATTTGGAGATGTTAATATTTTTGTTGTTTCTCGTATTGGTTTGGTTTCTCGTAAAATAAGTATTAAGTCTAAGTCTGAAGTGGCAGTTTTTCCCTCTATTATTCAAATGAAAAAATATGAGCTTAATGCTATCAAATCAATGAATAATATGGTTGGTTTTAAAAAAATCAGACAAATAGGACATAGTTATGAATTTGAGCAGATAAAAAACTATATTCCAGGCGATGACAATCGCAGTGTGAATTGGAAAGCGAGTAGCCGCAAAGGCGAATTAATGGTTAATCAATACGAACAGGAACGTTTGCAACAGGTTTATTCTGTTATTGATAAAAGTCGTTCGATGAAAATGCCGTTTAATGGACTGAGCCTTTTAGATTATTCTATCAATACCAGCTTGGTTATTTCTAATATTTCCTTACAAAAATATGATAAAGCAGGATTGTTAACTTTTTCTGACCGTATGGGAAGTGTGATTAAAGCTGATAATCGTAAAAATCAGCTAACTAATATTTTACACGCTTTATATAATGAACGGGAACATTCTTTTGAAGCTAATTATGAATTGCTTTATTCTGGCGTAAGAAATTTAATAAAAGGTAGAAGCTTGATTTTTCTTTATACAAATTTCGAAAGTATTTATGCTTTGGAACGTGTTTTGCCTATTTTGCGAAAAATAAATAAATTGCATTTGTTGGTAGTAATGTTTTTTGATAATACAGAGTTAAAAGAATTGTCAGAAAAAGAGAGTTCAACAATAATGGATATTTATACTCAAACCATAGCACGCAAACAATTGATGGAGAAAATGCTGATACAGCAAGAATTATTAAAACACGGAATACAAGCGATAAAATCTAAACCTGAAGATTTATCAATAAATACCATCAATAAATATCTAGAGTTAAAAGCACGTGGAATGATATAGAAAATTTTAATTTTTGTTGAATTGAAGCTGAAATTATTACAAAATATGGTTTTGAAAACAAAGTTTTTTTTGTTTTTTTCTAATGAAACCTATAATATTCTAAAAATCAACCCTATTTAAAGCTAAAAAAAAGTGAAATATTTTTTTGTAGTATCAAATGTTTTTGTATCTTTGCAATCCATTTCGGAACAACGAAATGAGAGCAGTGAAGGCAAACCTGATAAAGGTAAGTTTTTAACAAGACAAAGCCCAGGGAGAGATGGGTGAGTGGCTGAAACCAACAGTTTGCTAAACTGTCGTACTGGGTA
>CAZWRD010000157.1:0-6542 GCA_964636105.1 uncultured Bacteroides sp. | reverse complement strand
AAAAAAAGCCTGAAAAGCATAACTTCTCAGGCATGACACACAAAAACCTAATTTTTATGAAAGAACAGTATTTAGATTGATATTACAGGCTATTGGAAAATGAAATATTTTCGAGTGATATGTATCCGCTTCTTTTTTTACGGGCTTTAATTAAGTGATTAATATAAAATCCGGTCATATTAAGAAATGATTGCGAAATCAGGATTAATGCTATTATTGCATTGATTATTAAAAATGCAAATGGCAGCATGCTGTGGATTTTAAATATTAAGGATTTATATGTATTTAAATCTAAGTTATAAACCAATAATGCCGAAAAACTTAATGTACTTATTATGCTTGCATAAAAGAACAAATTGAAAAATAGAAAGAATTTTGCTGTTTTCATTATTTAAAAATTTTATACAAAGTAAAGCTTTAATCATTAATTTAGTGTAACTTAAATATTAAATTAAAACTAAATTTTGGTTAGTTAATTAAATAGATTGAAGCCTCGAACGGAAGTACAGAGATGTTGTTTCCAATCAGATTTTGAGGGTTTAGATTATGAGTGGAAAATAAAAGTATTTTATTTTCTGCCACTTCAAAATCTATGTTTTTTTCTTTGTTAGTAAAGTTTAATACCACAATTATGCATTCGTCATTATATTTGCGGCAATAGGCAAATACGCCGTTTTCGCCTTTATGCAGCACATTGTAACTGCCTTTTTGTAGCGATGGATATTTTTTGCGGAGTTTAATAAGCCGGGCATAAACATTATAAATTGAGTTTTCATCTTTTTGCTGATTTTCAAGATTTTTAATTTTGTAGTCAGCATTAACGGGCAGCCATGGATTGTTTTCGGAAAACCCTGCATTTTTGCTGCTATCCCATTGCATGGGTGTTCGTGCTCCATCTCTACCGTTGTAGAGGGGCCAATATCTTTTTCCTAAGGGGTCTTTGATGTGGCTGTATTTTAATAGCGAATTTTTCATGCCAATTTCTTCGCCATAGTAAATAAAGGGGCTGCCTTTAAGACTAAGCAGCAAAACGGCTTCTATTTTCGCCTTTTCGGTTTTGTTCAATCTATGGGGTATTCTGTTAAAACTTCTTTTAAGGTCGTGATTTGACAATACATTGCACGCCCATGCATTATCGGGTATTTTCGATAGTGATTTTTTGATGCATTGATAATATTTAAGGGCATTCCATTTCTGAAACATCAGCGAAAAATCGAAAGTAAGATGTAATCTATCTTTTGTGGTGCTCAGATAGCTTGCCGAAAGCTTGGGGTCTCCGGGAGGCATTACATAGATTTCGCCAATCAGCACTCTATCCTCATAGGTATCAATTAGCTTTCGGAGTTTCTCAACAATTTTATATGATTTGGGTCTGTTTCGTGAATATTTATGATTTTGCAAAAACGGAATATTTATCATAAAAGGATTGTTTCTGAATTTTTTATCTTTAACAATCATATTGATAACATCCAGCCTAAACCCATCCACACCCAATTCAAGCCAAAATTTTATTTCTTCAAAAAAAGTTTTGGCCATATCTTTGTTTCTCCAGTTCAAATCGGGTTGCTCCTTAAAAAATGAATGCAGATAATACGATTGGGTATTTTCGTCGAATTGCCATGCCGAATTTCCAAAAGATGATTTCCAGTTGTTGGGTTTTTTGTTTTTACTGCCTTTTTGCCAGATATACCAATCGCGTTTGGGATTGTCTTCAGCCGATTTCGATTCTATAAACCAAGGGTGCTTATCAGAAGTATGATTCATAATCAAATCCATAATTACTCTGATGTTTTTTGAGTGGGCAACACTTAGTAGCGTTCTGAAATCATCAAAAGAGCCATAATCACTATCAATTGATTTATAATCCGACACATCGTAGCCAAAATCAATTTTGGGCGATTTATAAATTGGCGACAGCCAAATGGCATCAATACCCAGCTCAGCCAAATAATCAAGCTTTTCGATAATGCCGTTTATATCGCCAATGCCATCGTTATCAGAATCGTAAAAACTACGGGGATAAATCTGATAGAAAACACCATGTTTCCACCAAACCCAATTTTTTTTATCTTTCAATGTTATAATAAATTTAGATAAGACCGGTTTCTTTTAAAAACTGGTTCATAATAAGCGTTTTGTTATATTTTTCGGCTCTTGCCAAAGCAGCTTTTTTAAAAATAGCTTTGTTTGATGCATTTTTCAGAAAATCAATAATTTTATCAGCCATTTCATCCTTATCCGAAACAAGATAACCGCAGATTCCATCTTCAATTATATCTTTAGGCCCTTTGTCGTTATAAGCAATTACAGGCAATCCGCAACTCAACGATTCTAAAACTACGCAACTGAAAGTATCGAATTTGGATGGAAGCAAAAGCAAATCTGCCTCCGAATATAATTCAGGCAAATCTTCGTGATTAATCCACCCCGTAAAAACAGCTTCGGGTAATAGTTTCTTAAGTTCATTTTCGGCGGGTCCAGAGCCGGCTATCACCAATTTTACATTAGTAATAACCTTTTTAATCTTACTGAAAATTTCAGGCAAATCAAAAACACCTTTTTCTTTGCTTATTCTGCCTGCGAACAACAAAATGGTTTCATCTACAATACCAAATTCCTTTTTCTTTGCCGCTACTTTTGGTTTAAAGTTGCTGTCAACCCAATGGGCAGTCAAAAAAACGTTAGACTCATCAAAACCCATCTGAGGACTACAAAGCCATTTTTGCTGATCGGTATTAAGTACAAATAAGTTGTCGAAAGCACCATAATACATCCTGAGCAATCTTCTGAAACGGTTGATATTATTGTTGTCGATATTCAATACTTTACGGGCAAACATTATCCAATCGGTATGTATATAAAAATAAGCTTTCACCGAATATGCGTGTTTTAGATAAATGGCAGCTAAACCCATTAATCCTTCGGTTGAACAAATTAATCTATCATATTCATTTTCATGAAATAATTTATGAATTTCCAAATAATTCGGTACTCTAATTGTTTGATCTTTATACATTGGTAATTGGAATTCAGCCAATGGTTTAATCACAATAAGGTGATCATCAGTCTGCAAATTATTGCTGCAAACCAATATATCGATAGGTAAATTTCTTTCTTTAATTTCCTTATGCATTGATTGCAAAACCATCGAAACTCCATTGTTATCATCAAAAGTATCGGTAAGCCATAGCATTCTTTTAGGATGCTGAAGCACACCCATCTCCTCTGAAAAAGTTTTAAGCAAAGGTCTAACATTATAAAGTACCCTCGAACTTGTAAAATTTGCTGCCAGAATTAATGAAGATGCTAAAAAAGGAAAAGATAAACCATCCAAAAAATCAGATAAATTAGGCGTGCTCATCCTTTTTGATTTATTTCTACTGAAATATCTTTTATCTTTCTCAAAATATAATCTTATATCGCTTGGAATTTCAAATTTATCAATAAAATTATTGATATCAAAATCATCAAATTTACCATCAATGTTAAACTTTTCTATTTTTTTTATAATTCGGTCAAATAGTAATTCATTTAATTTATCACTAATTGAAAAAATCGATTTTTTATATATTTCAACAACATTTTCTGGGTCATTTTTAGTAGTATTTGCAATGCTTAAAGCCTCTTTAAAAATAGGTTTGTAAACTTTAGGTACTAAAACTTTTTTAGTAATTGATGGAGTTTTCCCTTGAAAACAATTGTGAAAAGTTTCAACAAAGTTCATGGTAACCTTATGCCTTTTTAATTCAGCAAAACCATTAGAAACCATCAGTGCAATTA
This sequence comes from uncultured Bacteroides sp., assembly GCA_964636105.1. Classification (GTDB taxonomy): domain Bacteria; phylum Bacteroidota; class Bacteroidia; order Bacteroidales; family JACABE01; genus JACABE01. The sequence continues at coordinate 2,762 of CAZWRD010000157.1, read as the reverse complement.
ACTTTTCCTGTGTATTACCTTTGTGAAGCAATATTCTTAACAAACCAGGATCTTTTTGATTTAAAGCTATCTGAAATACATAATCTAAAAATGCAACAGTAAGTTTTTCGCTATTATGATGCGATCCGTAAGGAGCCATATTACCATCTCTTATTGCATTTAAAGCTAACTCAGAAAGATTATAATCTTTGATTTTTTCGTTTAATTGTGGCACATATAATAAAGTACCTGTTAACCCAGCAAAAAAACCCATATGGCTATCAGAGCCACCTGCCATACTTTTTTTATATGGATCTTTACAAAATCTGTTAGCTTCAATGCCTGTTTCCATCGAAAGTTGGTCAATTTTTTCGGGAGTAAGGCTTTCAACCCATGTTTTTACAAGCATATTTTGCCAGGTATCTCTTTGACCGTTCAAAACCTCAAAACGTTCGAAAACCAATGCCATTTTATTAAAAAAGTTTAATGTTGGTATTCCTTTGGCATTATAATGATATAAGGGATGAGCCCAGATGGTTGGTATGTCATTTTCAAGTGCATAATCCTGAAAAGCATATAAATTGCTTCTTAGTTTATTTAACTTTTTTTCTTGCTGTTGATCAAAACCATAAGTTAAAACATGTATCCCAATACCAAAATCGGGTACAGTGCAACTAAACTCAGCAGCTGTAAGTATATCATGCCCTTTGTTTTGCATTTCATAACATGAACGTGCATTGTTATGATTTGTAATTGTATATGCATTGCAATAGTTTTTTTTAAGTGTTTTGATTAAAACTTCAGATTCTAACCAAGTTTCGGGCAAATTAAGAATCCTGCCTAGTAATTCATCAGGAACGTCGCTATTATAATCATGGCAATGTAAATCCATTCTCAATACATCATCAATCGGATATTTGTTTTTTTGTATTGTTTGAAACTGATTTAATTCATTTATTAATTCTTGCTGAAAGGATTGTTTTTCTGATTGTAATTTTCTCATTGATTAGTATTTATATGTTTTTTGTGAGATTTAAATAATAGAAAAATTTCAGTTAGCTTAATATGCTTGTCTGAGATTTGTTTTTAATATAAATACATGTTTTATTATAAATATGATCTCTTTGCATTAGTACAAAACTATAATGATTACCTAATTTGAGATTAATTGTTATTGAATCATATGAAAAAGGGATAACTCCCAGAAATTTTGACCAAGATTTATGTAACGATAAAATGTCATTAAAATGAATGATAATTATACCATTTTTTTCTTTTAGGTTATGAGCTTCAAAAATGATACGTTTATTTGTGAGGTAAAAAACCCCACTTATGGTATTAATTCCATTGTGAAGTTCTGAAGGATGTTTTAAAATTATTTCTTCATTTTGCGTGATTTGAGATTTCATTCTTTTGTATTATTGATAATAACTTATTAAAAAATATATAAAACGAGTAAGATATTAAATTTAGTAATCTTTCTTTCTTTTTTAAAAAACTTAGTTTCAAAAAGAATTTTTTTATTCTTTTATTTGATATTCTTCACAATAAAAAACATTTCTGTTGCTATTTGTTTGCATCTGGCATCGTATTCTTTATGCTCGGTTGAACTGTTATCGGATGTACGTAAATCATCATATGGAATTGAAAATCTTTTGGCCTTTTGCTCAAAAACCGGACAACTCATTTCTTTTTCTGAGCATACCATTATCTCGCAGTAATTTTTGGCGTAAACCATTGGTAACTCATACTTTTTTGAATTTATAATTAAAACATCTTTTTTTGTATTTAGTATAATTGCATAAGGTGGATTCAGATTAACTTTGTCGTTTTTGTAAATATCAAATCCTGCACGTCTTAATGCATCAATTGTTCTGGGATTGATTGTATTTATATCTACACCAGCTGATTGAGGTATGATGTTTGTTTTGTAATAATATTTGGAGGCTATCCAAAACCAAGTTTCACAAAAAATACTTCTTCTCGAATTGTGAGTACATATAAAAATTGGATGAAATTCTTTATTGTTTTTAGAATTTTCTGAAATATACTTACTTATTTCTAATAATTCTTTTTTTCGCTCGATATTAATTGAATTCTCTGTTTTTTCAATAAAACCTATATATTCAGTTAGTTGTGCAGAAAATAAGTTTTGCGAACTTAATTTATTGATATTAAATAAAGTAAATAAAATGATAAGGATATAAATTTTTGTTTTATTCATATTTTTTTTCAACAAACTTAGTACAAATATTGGTAGTGAGTTTAATTTCTGTATTAAGTTATTGTTATTTTTGTATGTACTATGTTCAGTTTTATTAAATTTATTAAAATATAATTTGCTTTATATAAGGTATTTATACAATAGCATGGTTTATCTCTGGAAAATTAAAAAATAAGGTTTTCATAAATAAGAAAAGCCGTATTACGACGGCTTTAAATAAAACAAAAACTATTTATTAATTAAACTAATTTTCCCATATTTCAGCAATCTGATATTCATTAGGATGCTTTACTATATCTTTATACAACACATAGGTTAAATTATCTTTTTTATAAAAGTGATAAAGTGAACTATGATTTATTTTAATGATACCTGTTTCTTGCAAATATTTGATGCTGTATTTTTCGCCTTTAATAAGTTGTATTCTTTCTGCATTCATTGTCATTATTTTTTTTGACAAAATTAGGAATACAATAAAGCTTAATCATTAATATAATAATATCTAAATATTAAGCTTTGCACAATTATTAATGATTTGTTCATAACGAAGTAATTATAT